>JAFAYS010000681.1 GCA_019240175.1 Chloroflexota bacterium
CCTTGTCGACGCCCTTGATCGCGTCGCCGATGATTGGCACGGCGGCCACGCCCGACATCGCCGCGTTGCCCAGGTCGCCCTCGATGGCGTAGATGCCGGCGTTGATCAGATCGGGAACCGCGCCCAGGCCGGGCACGAAGCCGGCGACGTCCAGCGCACCATGCACGACATCCATCACCGAGGTGCCCTGGCTCGGCGCGGCGTTCACATTGCCCGATCCCTTGGAAAAGCCATAGCTCGATATCGGCTTCGCGGTAACGCCTTCTTCCTCATCCTGGAAGAGCGCACCCGCTTCTTGCTCGGCGCGCTCTAGAATCGCTTTGGCCTCTAGCGTAACTGTGCGCGCCTCGTCCAGGACCTGACGCAGCCGCTGGACCGCCGGAAATACATCATTTTCCATCTCGGCGAAAAACGCCGCCGAGCCTTTGCCTTCCCAGCCGCCGCCTGCCAGCGCCTCGAAGCCGCGCCTGACCTGCGTGCTCAGCGCATTCACCGCAGTAGACTGCTGGCTGAAGCGGCTGGCGATCGCGTCTAGGTCGTCATACTTGGCCTGGATCACATCCGCGCTCATCCGCCGCCCTCCTGCTCGCGCACAATCAGCTTGAGGCTGATCTGGCTGGCATCCAGCACGATCGTATCGCCGGGGTGCAGCGGCTGCTTGTTGCCGTCGAGCGTTTTGCTCGCGCCCTGCCGATCGGTGATCGTGGTGGTGTTGGGTGACAGGCTTTGGATAAAGAGCTGGCCGTTCTCCTCGCTGATCTGCGCGTGGCGGCGCGAAACCCGCAAGCCTTGTTCATGCTGGGACAGATTAACGGCGATTAGATCGTTCTGGCCTTGCGTTCCATCGGGGCGGCCAATGATCGCCGGCAGCCAGTGCAGCTTATACACCGTGTCGGTCGCTTCTTCGCGCAGATATACGTCCTTGCTCGGCGGCCTGGCTCCGGCTGGCAGCGGCGGCGCGATCGGCGCGAGAATCAGCGCGGCCTGATTCGTGAGCTGTCGGCCCAGCGGTCGGTCGTCGTCCAGCGGCGCGCGGTCGGTCGCCTTGATCAGGCGATAGTCGGCGGGCGTCGACGATAGATAATCGATCTCGCGAAATTCCTGAATAATCGCTTCGATCAGCTCGCTTGGCTTGAGGCCGGCCTGTGCCATAGCCCGCTGCTGCTTTTTGTCAAGCACATCGATAAATAATTCGAGACGTGTTTGGTCAGCCATGCTCGATCGTCCTTGTTACGCTGCGGGAGCAGAGCTTTGGGCATCCGCGCCGGCCAGCGAGTCTTCAAGTCCCAACAAAACCGATTCTTCGTCCAGGATCGACAGCATCATCTCGGCGTCAGGTTGCGGCATTCCGCTGTTCACGTGCTCGGTGAGCCACAGCTCGCGCAGGAGCTTGAGCACAACCTGCTCGTCGTTCCAGCTGCTGATATCCATCTGCATCAGCTGATCGGTGAGCAGATGGCCGTTGCCTTCGCCTTGCTTGAGCCGCTTGATCTCTTTGCGCATCCCGGCCTGCAGCAGCCCGACCATGCGGCGCAGCTTCTGGCTTTGCTGGGGCGAAAGCGCGGTGCTGGCTGTGGCGTGGCCGTTGCTGCCGGTCCAGCTGGCGTGCCGGCCCGCATAGGTGGCGCGGATGCGCTCGACCCAGGCGTCGAGCGGACGCGTGATCGCTTCTTCTTCGGTCATGGTGCCCGTCGGAGCCGCTCCCGCCTCCATCGTGTAGGGCGTGGCGATCTGGATCATCGTGGGTTGCCCCGACTTGACGATGTAGCCCCGTCCGGCAGGAAACTCTTTGCCCCGCAGCGCGTTGGGCGTGCGCTGCACGCGCAGCGTCTCGACCGCCTGCGCCGAGCGTAGGCCGACGCCGTAGTTGGAGCCCATCACGCGGCGACGTAGCTCGTTGGTCGTGCCGTCCAGCGTGCCGGCGATTACAAAATGTATGCCTTTGCTGCCGTAGCGTCGCGCCAGCGCGCCGAGATCGCGCGACAGATCGCGCTTGGCGTCGACTTCTTCGCTGAAATCGTCGAAGTTGTCGATCACAATAAAGATTGTGCGGCCCGTGTCTTGATTCGCCATGATCTGCGCTTCGGCCATCAGCTTCTGCGTCACGGCTCCCAGATCCTCGATCTCGGAGACCGCCGCCAGCACATGCGGTAGATCGCGCAGCGTCTGCTTGCCGCCGTAGTCGAAGAGCCGCTGCTGAGTGTCGATCAGCACGAACATCACCTGCTCGGGCCCGTAGCGGCTGGCCAGCGACAAAACCCAGTTGTACAAGGTGGTCGTCTTGCCCGAGAGCGGCGGCCCGGCGACCGTGAAGTGCGGCCCCATGCGCTTGAGGTCGAACAGCGCCGGCTGG
>JAFAYS010000716.1 GCA_019240175.1 Chloroflexota bacterium
TGGTAGTCGATGTCGTACTCACCGACCGCCGCTGTCGCCGGGTTGATCGAAACCTTCAAGGTCGGTTTTTGTCCACTATGATTCGCCGCCGCCGTAATCCCGGCAGGCGCACCGCTCAGCCGCGATCCATCTTTGTAGTAGGTCATGCTCGACGATGAGATCGCGCTCCAGCTGAGGGTATTGCTTGACGCCGAGTTCGCATCGACCAGCTCCAGACTCACCTCAAGATCGGTCTGTGGTCCGCTGTTCTTGATCACACCCGTTGGATCGTTGGTGAACGACCCAAAGAAATCGTTGTTGTTGAAGTACGGGCTGCTTAGATTGCGGCGCATGCCCAGCAGGCCGTAGGCGCTATGCTGGCGTGAGGTCGCCGCGCCGCCCACCGATCGGCCAATCACCTGGATCGTGTGCGCGCCTGAGACACGCTTCGGCACCGTGATCGTGACCGGATTTAGCGGATCGGCAGGATTGATGCACTGCTTGGCCTCTTTGTCGCTCTGGATCACTTTGAGCGTGACAGTCGTGCCGGCAATTGGCATGTCCACCTCGACCGGCGTATCGCCGCTCTGCCAGCCAGTTGCGGAAGGCGCGTAGTGCGTGCCGCCGCTGGCATCGAGCCACTCCCAGCGCACTTTCATATGCGCGAAGTCTTCGGGAGCGCCCGCGCCACCCGCCGAGCCGATGTTGTTGCCCGATAGCCGCGCTGTGAGCTGGACTGTCGTCGCGGCGGCGGTTTGGACATCAGCCGGAGCCAGACTTACCGTGTACTCCGCCGGCTTCGGCTTAGGATTAGCCTTCGAGAAATCGGAGTCGTTACCGTCAGCAATGTACGGATCGCCGCTGTACTGAGTGCAGGCCGTGTTAAAGAGTGTGGTCGGTGGCGCGACGCGGTAGGTAAACTGGCCGCCGCTGGGCGGATTATTGCAGTTGAAGCTGCTCGCCTTGCAGCGTACGGTCACCGTGAAATCCGGATCCTGATACAGCTGACCGTTATACACCAAGGCCGTCACGATCTCACCACCGCTGTAGCGATCATCGATCGCGTCCAGAATGTTGCCGGTGTTAACACCATTGACCACGCCAATTTGCTGGCCGGGCAACACATCAGGGCCGGGATACTGCGTCAGAATATACTTAACGATCGTATCCTTCCAGGTATTGGTCGAGGTTGCCGCCGACTGTCCATTGTAGAAAAGATGCGGTGTAAACGAGATCTGGCGTGCATCCAGCAGCAATGGGCCACTGTACGAAGCATTGCCGACGTTAGGATTGGCCTTTAGGCCCGCCATCTCTACCTCATAGCCGGGCGCGCCGACGGTTGCGGCAGAGCACGGCTGGTGGTATGGGCCGGTCTTCGAGGTTGGATTGCCAAGGTTTGGCCAGTCGTACCAGTTACGCGTGGTGCTACAGCCCGTGCCGCCGATGCCCGTGCCGTCGTTCAGCACGCCGTCGCCTGTCTGCAAAATATCGCGCACCTTGAGATATTTTGGCCTGTGACCATTGCCATAGGTCTGTGGCAGCGTAACGCCGGTATTGGCAACACCAATCCGATCATTCGCGTCGTCGTAGCCCGGAAAGCGCACGATCGCGACCGGCCACAGACCGCCGCCCTGGGTCGCATCGCAGCGGGCGCGCGCCATCACGTTGTAGGTATCGATGCCGCCCAGCCGCATAAAATAGGTGTAGGCCGGAAAAGTCACCGCCACCCGCACATCGCTGCCGCTGACCTCAATGCCGCTGGTCAGGCTCACGCCGGTGCCGGTCTTGGAAGTTAAGAAGTCAATGGTCGCTGGCAGTTCGAAGGCAGCCTCCGCGTTCGCGTCCATGTTGCTGATGATATAGTTATTGGCAGCCGTGCGTGCGGCGTCCGTCGATCCGCCCAGGCTGATCTCGGTTGATGCGGCCAGACACGCGGCATCGGCGACGTTTTGCAGGTGCCGCCGCTCCATGTAGATCATTCCGCTATCGATTCCCAGGCCGACAAACACGAAGAGCACAATGGCAAATAGTGCCATCGTTACGAGCGCCTGCCCCTGCTGTGTGCGACGTGGCATCTTCATACATGCCCTCACGTTAATTATTCTGCACGCGCATAATGACCCGCTTCTGGATCAACACGGGATTTGCCTGAAACACGCCGCCTAGCAGCGGCAGATCATAGCGGTAGATCACATCAACCTGTAGCGGCTTGCCTACATGCGCGGCAATCCAAGCCGGTGAATCGTTGACCCCGCCACCATTGATCAGCAGCGGCTGAAGCGTCCAGCAGTTCATCTGTGACGCCGAGGTGCAGGGCGCTGCGCTGAGCAGGCCAAACGAGTGAACCGCTGTGTTATAAGTTGTTTGCGGACAGCCTTTGCCGTCGCGCGTGTGCTGCACCAGCGCGTTCTCGACCCAGCGCTGCATTGACCAGCAATCATCGCCACTGGCGGCGGTATAGTGAAAGCGGCTGCCCAGATAGAGCGATCCGGCTCGCGCGCCCTCGCGCGCGGCGTTCGTCACCTGCACATGGCCATACAGCAAAAAGCCAAACTCGGCCAGGCCGTAGAGCAGCAGCACCAGCAGCGGCAGGATCAGCGCAAACTCGACGAGCGACTGTCCGCTCTTAGCTCCACGTCGCCGCATTAGAAACCTCCCGGCTCAAGCCGCATTTCGCTGCTGGCCTGGATCGTGATCGTGCCTGCGTTGAAAAAGTTGAAGAACAGCGCATGAGGATACGACAGTGTGACCGTGAGCTTATCGCCGTAGCGATAGTTATTGTTGGTTGGCGTGGCCGGATCGTAGATGTAGGTTGGCGTCAGCTCGCTCACACTGCTGATATCGACGATCGGGTTGAGTGTGTCCATGATCGCGCTGTTCATCACCGCGCTACGACCTGCATCCACAGTTGCCGTAGACGGCGTGCCCGAGGAGCTGCTGGCATATTGATAGGCCACGCCGGCGCGGGCTGCCTCGCGGGCGCTGTTGGTGAGGCCAATATAGACGCTGAAGACGATTCCCAGCTCGACCAGCACAAACATCAGCGCAAAGAGCAGCGGCGCGATCAGCGCGAACTCCACCAGACTTTGTCCGTGGCGCAAAGAACGACGGCAACGAATCATAGGTTGTACCTATAAAGAAAGAGAAAGCTAACCCAAGCAAGAGAGATCTAACCAACACCGACGACGCCGACCAGAACGTTCAGGCACCGCTGCGGCTCCAGGGGTAAGCAGGAGCTTAGGCTTTGGTGTATGTAGTAGTACTAGGTGTTCGGTACTATAAACGGGCAGTACCACTAAAGGATATGGCCCAATGTAAGCAGTTTTCAAAATCAGCGCTTTTCCCAAAAGTCCTTGATTTATCAATACTTTTCAACAATTCTTAAGCTGCAATATTTGTTAAAATATGGTAATGGCTAGTACCTGGACCTGACTGATGATTAATCAACGTTTACTTGTATTTCGTTAGCTTGAGCCACGCCAAGCATACCGCGCGCATGCCTGGTTAGCATCGTCGTAAGCGACAGTGGACGATAGCAGGTTTCGACAATCAAACCCGGCACAAAAGTGCCGGTTCCATAGCCTGGGAGGAATATATGGCAGAGGAAAAGCAAGGTTTTTTCGTGTGGCAGCACGACGCGTTGGGCTGGCTATTGGCCTGGGGCGCGGGCAGCGTCATCGCCGGGGCTGGGCTGGCCACCAGCCGTCGCGCAGATCTACGTCAGATCGGGCTTCAGGCGATCGTCTGGGGCGCGATCGATGCCGCGCTGGCGCTCAACGGACGACGTGGCGCGCGAGCTAACCAGCGTCACGCTCCCACCTCAGCGCCTCGATCCGCCAAGCAGGAAGCGGCGCGCTTCCAGCGCATCGTCGCGATCAACGCCGGGCTGGATCTGCTGTACATCGCGGGTGGCCTGCGGCTGGCCCAGACTGCACAGCGCAGCTCAAGCCGCTACGGGACCGGACTCGGGATCGCCATTCAGGGCGTGTTTCTGCTGCTCTACGACTCGCTGCTGACCTGGCTGGTCGCCAAATGGAGCTAGACGGCTTTGTCGCTCAGCGCTTGTTCGATCGCAGGCTCTCGGCTATGATAGCGGGCCAAATCTTCAGCAAGGGAGCATACACATGGGACTGCTCACTGGTAAAAAAGCGCTGATCGTCGGCGTTGCCAACGACCACTCGATCGCGTGGGGCATTGCGCAGGCGCTCCACCGCGAAGGCGCAGAGCTAGGATTCACATATCTTGGCGAGCAGCTGGAGCGGCGGGTTCGTCCGCTGGCAGAAAAAGTGGACTCGTCGCTGATCGTGCCGTGCGACCTGGGCAGCGACGACGAGATCGCCGCCGCCATGGATCAGGTCCGCGACAAGTTCGGCCAGCTGGATATTCTGGTCCACTCCGCCGCCTTCGCCAAAACCGACGAGCTACGCGGCTCATATCTCAACACCAGCCGCGAAGGCTTCCGGCTGGCGCTCGACATCAGCGCCTACTCGCTGACCGCGCTGATCAAAGCCGCCGATCCGATCTTCAGCGCCAACGCCTCGGTGCTGACGATGACCTACCACGGCTCGCAGCAAGTTGTACCCAACTACAACGTGCAGGGCGTTGCCAAGGCCGCGCTGGAAGCATCCGTGCGTTATTTGGCCGCCGATCTTGGCCCGCGCGGCATTCGCGTCAACGCCATCAGCGCCGGCCCGATCCGCACCCTCGCGGCCAGCGCGATCTCAGGTATTCGCGACATGATCAAGGCGCAGGAAGAGATTACCCCGCTGCGCCGCAAAGTAACAATCGATGATGTGGGCAATACCGCCGTCTGGCTCTGCTCCGATCTCGGCAGCGGCGTGACCGGCCAGATCGTGTATGTCGACGCCGGCGGCAGTATCATGGCCGTCGCGCTGCCCAACAGCTAGGCCTCAAGCCCAATGCCTACCACGAGGAGGAGCCGCCACCGCTGCTCTGCTCGTCCCGGTCCTCAGACTTCGGGGTGATCTGCCGCGATCGCCCCGAGCGATGCACATCGGCGCTGTTAATCTCGCGATCATGCGCCTGATCCTCACCCTCAATATCGCCGCCCGCCTCAGGGTCGAGCGCGCCAACGCCGCCACTCTCGGGCAGCGGATCGAGACCTGCCAGATCAAGCGGCGAGTTGGGATTCTGGAAGCCAACATTAGTTGTACGGCTCTCTTCCTCAACCGCCTGCTTGATCTGCTCGAACTGCTCGTCGTTGTTTTTGTCGGTATGCATAGATCCTCGCTTCGCTATGAGCTCACGCGCCGCATTACGGCATCTACAATCTACTGCTCGATCGTTGCAACCTGTGTGCCAGTAGGCCTTGCGGGCGAACAAGGGAACAAGCCGGGTGCCCTTTGGGCGAAGAAACAAAGAGATTTCGAAGCGCTTTTTGTTCCCTTGTTCCTTTGATCTTTTGTTCCTTCGTGGCCCTCACCCCTGTCGCTCCACTTCTTCCCCTTCCCCACCGTTACGGCTCCCTTCCCCGTTCCTGTGCGACAGGTGATGGGATTTTTGGCACTCTTGTTCTTCTTTCATTACGTTCTAGGTTCTAGGTTCTAGGTTCTAGGTTCTAGGTTCTCGTCTTTGCGAACGTCCGTGCGAGGTATGCTATACTCTGCCTGTTACAAAGTTTATGATTGCAAAGGGTTTCTCATGCAACTGTTATATCTTGATCCGCAGCAGCTAGAGCTTGATCCCGAGGGCATTCGTGAGGACGCCGGCGACATCGCCAGCCTGGCCGAGACGATCCGCGAGCACGGCCTGCTCCAGCCGCTCGGCGTAGTCGCGCTGGGCCACGAGCGCTATCGTGTGGTGTACGGTGGACGACGCCACCGCGCTGCGACGCAGCTGGGCCTTGAGCGTGTCCCGTGTATCGTGCTCGATCCTAACGACTCCGATCTTTTGATTCAGCAGCTGATCGAGAACGTCCAGCGCCAGGATCTCAACGATCTCGAAAAGGCGCGCTCGTTCAAGCGACTGCGCGATCGCTTCAGCGAGCCGGTGCGTGCTACCGGCGGCACGATCAACGAGGGCGCGCTCGACGAGCAGATCGGACAGGCGGTTGGGCTTGCGCCGCGCACCATTCGGCGCTACCTGGGCTTGCTCGATCTGCCGCCCGAGATCCAGCACTTCCTCCGCGATGGCGAGATGACCGTGACTCAGGCTCAGCACCTGCGCCGTATCGCCAACACCAAAACGCAGATCGAGCTGGCGCAAATGATCGTCGATGAGGGACTGTCGGCGGGCGAGGTCAGCAGCCTGGCCAACTACTTCGCAGCCAATCCCAATCTCACAGTCGACGCCGCCATGCAAGCGCTGTCGAACAACCTGGATCTGCGCACCGAAGCCGCCCAGCCCAGCGTCAGCGCCGGCGGACCGCTGCCCAAAGGCGGCAACGCCAACGCCGAGGGCGGCGACGATGATTTTTGGGCTGACGAGCCCGAGCCTGCGGACGAAGGACAGGACGGCGCGTTTGCAGCCTTTGCTGCCGAGGACCAGAATCCATCCAAGAACAAAGCCCGTGTTTTCCGCATTCGTTCGCTGGATCAGATGGTCGACGAGACCGACCGGCTAGCGCGCGCCTACCACGAGGGCGATCTGCAAAAGTGGGTACAAAAAGACGAGAGCGCGTCCTTCAAGCTGCGGCTCTTGCTCAAACAGCTGCGCGCGCTCTCCCAGGCGATCGAGGCACTTGTAGGCGATGAGGTTGAGGTCGAATAGCTTTGGGAAATTAACACGAGGGACGAGCAAAAGCTTCGTCCCTCGTCGTGTTTAACATTGTAGATTCTGATCGCCAAACTGCGGAAATTTGTGCGAGAAGCGTGATCTTCCGTCGGCCAAAATTGCGGAATTTTATGCGACAAACATAACTATTCAGCTACCAAAACTGCGGAAAATAAAACGAGAGACCAAGCAGTGCTTGATCTCTCGTCGTGTTTAAGCGCCGACGAATTACATGTTCCGGCCCAGCGTGGTCAAGAACTCGTCGTTGGTGCGCGTCTTGGCCAACCGCGTCAGCACCAGCTCGGTGCCTTCGTTGTCGTTGAGCATGCTCACCATACGGCGCATCGTCCAGACCTGACGCATCATCTCGGGGCCGAGCAGCAACTCCTCGCGGCGCGTGCTGGAGCGCGTAATATCGATCGCGGGATAGATGCGTTTCTCCGCCAAGCGGCGCTCAAGCACCAGCTCGGAGTTGCCCGTGCCTTTGAACTCTTCGTAGATCACGTCGTCCATGCGGCTACCGGTATCGACAAGGCAGGTCGCGATAATCGTCAGCGAGCCGCCGTGCTCGATGTTACGCGCCGCTCCAAAGAAGCGCTTGGGCGGATACAGCGCCACGGGATCGATACCGCCTGACAGCGTGCGCCCTGACGGCGGCATATCGAGGTTGTAGGCGCGCGCCACACGCGTGATCGAGTCCATCAGGATCACCACGTCCTGGCCGCTCTCGACCAGACGCTTGGCCCGCTCAAGGGTCATCTCGGTCACTTTGGTCTGATCTTCAACCGACTCGTCGAAGGTCGACGAAATCACCTCGCCCTTGACCGAGCGCCGCATATCGGTGACTTCCTCGGGCCGCTCACCAACCAGCAGCACCATCAGATGCACGTCGGCGTGATTGGTTGTAATGCCGTTGGCGATCGCCTTGAGCAGCATTGTCTTGCCGGCTTTTGGCGGCGACACGATCAAACCGCGCTGGCCCCGGCCAATCGGCGCGACAAGATCTACCAGGCGCGTAGCCAGGATCTGCGGCTCGGTCGCCAGCTTGAGCTGCTGGTTCGGGAAGATCGGCGTCAGCTGATCGAAGTGCGGGCGGTTGCGGGCGATCTCGGGATCGATCCCATTGATCAGCTCGACGCGCAGCAAGCTGTAGTAGCGCTCGTTTTCTTTCGGCGGACGGACCTGGCCCGTCACACGGTCGCCGGTGCGCAGGCCAAAGCGGCGAATCTGCGACTGCGACACATACACATCATCCGGCCCCGGCAGCATGCGGTCGCTGCGCAAAAAGCCGAAGCCATCCGACACAATATCCAGAATCCCTGAGCTAAAGCTGTTGCCTACCTGCTCGGTCTGAGCGTGCATCAGCTTCATAATCAGATCTTGCTTGCGTAGCCGAGCAAAGCTGGGAATTTCCAACTCACGGGCCAACTCGTGCAAGTCGCTCAACGGTTTCATTTCAAGTTCAGCGATATTCACAGAAGGTCCTCCAGAAGCACCAGTTTAAGGGATAAAACAAACACGCACAGAAAACCTGCGGTAGCACCTAGGCCCTATCTATAGGTCACATCTGAAACCAGGGTACAGTTCGTGTCCAGATCACAAAGCGTGAGGGGGGAACGAATCAGCATGTAGACTCGATACTTTAGGTGGTGCTTTTGCAACGATTAATGCCATATCAGGCAGCTAACCAGGTTAGACCGTTGGGCTGAGGCTTAGGGCAATACACCAAGATCTATAACAACACAGGTAGAAACTCACCGGGGGAGCCACGCAGCACTCGTCAACATTCGGCACAGCGTTAACGCAGCCTGAGAGGGTACCGAGGCTGTTCGCCAGCCTCGGACATAGTATAGCAGGTTTCATGCAGAATGCAAGTCCCTGTCTGCATTATTTGCGCTTCTGCCACCTAAGCGTTACGCTGATCGAACGGCAGCTGCGAGATCCGCATGAGTTTGTCCCAGCGATGGCTCGCTTCGATAAATCGCGACGTACCACTGCGCGAGCGCATCACCATCGAATGCGTTGTCGCGCCCCAACCAAAATATTGTACTCCTCTCAATAGCTCGCCCGTTGTGATGCCGGTTGCAGCAAAATGCACATCCTCGCCCTGACACAGATCGCTGGTGGTGTACACGCGCGTAATATCGATCCGCTCTCGCTCGACGATCTCGCGCTCCTGGTCGTTGCGCGGCCACAGCCGACACTGGATCTCGCCGCCGATGCACTTGAGCGCGCAAGCCGTAACAACCGCTTCCGGCGCGCCGCCAATGCCCATCAGAATATCGGCGGGCGCGTTGTCCATGGTTGTCATCACGCCTGCTGCTACATCACCATGCAGGATCATTTTGATCCGTGCGCCGGTCTCGCGAATCTCCTGGATCATCTGCTTATGGCGGGGTCGATCAAGAATAACGACGGTAACATCGTCGACATCTTTTTTGAGCGCCTGCGCGACATTGCGGATGTTCTGCTTGACCGATGCGGTGATGTCGATCGCGCCGGCAGCCGCTTCGCCCACCGCGATCTTTTCCATGTACATAATGCCCGGCGTAGCAAACAGTGAGCCACGCTCTGCGATCGCAACCACCGCGATCGCGCCGGGCATACCCTCGGCCAGGAGCGTCGTACCTTCTACGGGATCGACCGCAATATCTACTGCGGGCGGATGGCCGTTGCCCAGCACCTCGCCGATATACAA
>JAFAYS010000837.1 GCA_019240175.1 Chloroflexota bacterium
CTTTGATCCTTTGTTCTTCTACCGCCTCGCCGCCGCGATCAGCTCGTACTTGAGATTCCACAGCGATTCCGTCAGCGACACATGGTAGATATGCGGGTGGATCAGGCGGCGCACGCCGGGATCGAGGCGCGCTACATCCTCGCGGCGAAGCTGGCGCATCTCCTCAAGCGTCGGCCAGTCGTAGACGACGCGACCGTCGCGCACAATCTCGCGGTGGATCTGCTCAAGCTGCACGTCGCCGCGCTGCACCACGCGGGTCTTGCTCACATCCGAGGGATGCCGCAGTACGATCCGGTCCAGGTTCGGAATGTCTTCTGTTTCCAGCGCCAGCAGATCTGCCGTGGCGCGGTTGCGCTGATCGTAGAGCCGCCAGCAGCGCTTGTGACCGGGATTAGCGATCTTGTCGGGCGAGTCCGAGATCTTGATCGCCGGACGCCAGCTGTCTTGCTCGCGCAGCGCGACCAGCTTGTACACGCCGCCGAGCGCGGGATGGCCTGTCGAGGTGATCAGCTGGGTGCCGACGCCGAAGACCAGCCGGTTGATCAATGGCTCGGGTTCCAGTCCTTCGAGCGGCGCTTCAGCCCGAATCTGCGTTAGAATCTGCCAGATCACCAGCTCGTCCAGATCGTTGGAGAGCACGATCGAGGTGTCGGGAAAGCCGGCCTGGTTCAGCATTTTGGCCGCCTGAATGCTCAGGTACGCCAGGTCGCCCGAGTCCAGCCGAATGCCGACCGGCTCGTGACCTTTGCGGCGCAGCTCCTCAAAGACTTTGATCGCGTTGGGAATGCCGCTGCCGAGCGTATCGATCGTATCGACCAGCAGCAGCGCGTCGTCGGGATAGGTTTCGGCATACGCGCGAAACGCGCCAAGCTCGCCGAGACCGAGCACCATCGCCGCCTGGACCATGCTATGCGCGTGCGTGCCTTTGGCCGGCAAGCCCATTGCCGCCGACATGCCGAGATTCGAGCTAAAGTCGGCCCCGCCGATCAGCGCCGCCCGCGTGCCTGCGTTTGCGCCGATATCTTGCGCGCGACGCAGACCAAACTCCATCACGGTGCCGCTGCCGGCGCTCTCACGAATGCGCGCCGCCTTGGTCGCGATCAGTGTCTGGTAGTTGATATGGTTCAGCAGCGCGGTCTCAAGGATCTGCGCCATCGCCAGCGGCCCCTCGACGATCGTGAGCGGCACGTGGGGATGTGCCACACGTCCCTCAGGCAGCGCGTAGAGCGTCAAGCCCTCAAACGAGCCGTTGCGCCGCAGCCATTGCAGAAAATCGTCGGCGAAGAGCGGCGCTCCCGTCCGGCTGCGCTGCCCTCGCAGCACCTCGATCTCCTCATCGCCGAAGGCAGAATCCTGCATCCAATGCACCAGCGGCTCTAAGCCCGCGCTAATACAATAGCCTGCCTGGTGCCGCCGGTAGTCGGGATACGAGCGAAAAAAATGCTCGAAGAGCGCCGGCTGCTCGTGGATGCCCAGCCGAAAATAAACCTGCGCCATCGTGAGCTGGTATTGATCGGTGAATAAAATGCCGCGTGTTATTGCTTGATGTGGCATATATGCATCCTATGCTGCTGACAGAAAAACCTCTCACCAGCTTTGGTTAACTAGATTGTGTTGTTATAACACAAAATAGGATAGTTGTATAGAGATGATTTTCGCCTGGCAATCTTCTGCATATGCGGTGCCGTCACTCGGCGAGTTTGGAGGGATCTGAGGGCAAGTATTTGGAGCTAGGCAACACTTCAGATACAATGAACGTACAATCGGCTTGAACAAGCCTTCATCATGGACACACATAATCATGCGCGCGCTCGTTTTTCAGTATATCCGGCGGCTGTTCCTGGCCGTTTTTTCGCTGCAAGGTCTGGTGATTGCCACGCTGATTGCGATCGACTCGTGGCGCAAGCGCTACCAATCGCAGGGTGGCTTTCCACGCACGCGGCCCAAGCCTACCAGAATCGGCGGAACCGAGGCGCAGATTTATACCTATGGCGAAGATCTGTATGAGGTGATGCTGCACGCGATCCGTCATGCCGAAAAGCGGATCTTGATCGAAACCTTCATCTGGAAGGGCGATCGCGTTGGCAAGCGCTTCAAGCAGGAGCTAGAATTGGCGGCCAAGCGTGGCGTCGAAGTGTATGCGATCTACGACGGCTTTGCCAATCTGGTCGTGCCGCGCAGCTTCAAGCGTTTTCCCGCGACCATGCACGTGCTGCAGTTTCGCATCTTTCCTTCGCCGTGGCGCTTCTTCGATCCGCGTCAGTATGGCCGCGATCACCGCAAGATCCTGACGATCGACGGCAGAGTCGGGTTTATCGGCGGCTACAACATCGGCTCGGCGTATGCCACCGAGTGGCGCGACACGCACGTGCGGCTAAGCGGCCCGAGCGTCTGGGATCTAGAGAACGCCTTTATCGATTTTTGGAACCTGCACTGTAATCCGCATCTGCCGCCGCTCAAAGATGCGGGCGCGGCGGTCTGGGAGTCGCGGGTGCGCGTGCATCGCAACGTGCCGTCGATGCTGATGTTTCCGATCCGCGCTATGTATCTTGAGGCGATCGATCGCGCGCAGCATCATGTCTACCTGACTCACGCTTACTTTATCCCCGACTCGGCGATCCTGCGCGCGCTGATGGTCGCCGCCGAACGTGGCGTCGATGTGCGCATCCTGATGCCGGAGACCTCGAATCATATCGTGGCGGATTGGCTGGCGCGCGGATTTTATACGCGCTGTCTGGCCAGCGGCATCAAGCTGCTGCTTTACCAGGACGCGATGGTTCACGCCAAAACCGCAACGATCGACGGCGTGTGGTCCACGATCGGCACT
>JAFAYS010000875.1 GCA_019240175.1 Chloroflexota bacterium
CGCCAGGTGCGCACCTGCCGAAAAAGATTGAAATGCAGTTGCTGCGGCGGTGTGCGCGAAGGTCGTCTCTCAAGCGCTATCCCGAGCTGCTCCCAGTCATTGGCTGTGGCCCAGGCTTCTTTGGGTGCGTCCCACTTCCAATGCTCAAGGCTATGCCCGATCGCGTTGCACAGCTCGTCGATGAACGCGTCGTTTAGCTCGGCCATGCGCTCCTGCATGCGCTGTAAGCGCTGTGCTCGCAGCAGCGCCTCGACAGATTGGCGTCCGCTGAGAAAGGCCGGATCGCCGGGCTGCGCCATGTACCAGTACGTATCGGCCAGACTGCCGCCGTAGGTCATCGCCCGACCGAGCGCAGCCGAGCGCACATTGAGCTGCACCCAGGTGTTGCGGCTCCACACTTCGAGCGCGCTGTGCGTCTGCTTTTTCTGCTCCTGGCTCAGAACCGGCACGGTGTCGGCGGTGAAATCCGCCAGCGCTGGGATGGCAGGCTGTGGCAGTCGCAGCGCGGTGGCTAGCTCCGTCAGCTGGCGGTAGCTAACCTCAAGCCGCTGCGAGCCGCTGAGATCGCTGTTGGAGTAGGAGAAGCGCGGCAGCTCGTTAGGATCGTTGCGCTTATTGGCAAACTCCGGCTGATACACGCGTAGTCGTCCGAATGTCTCGGCGACGGCCCAGCCCAGGCGAAGCGCCCGCTGGAGATCTTCGGCGGGAGTAGATGGATTGGTCGGCTCCACGGGCGGTGGCGGCGGAGCGCTGCGGCGTTTAAGTCGGCGTCGGCGAATCATAATGTTTATCGATATTGGCTGAAATCAAAATATGTCGCACGCATCGTCGCACACTTAGCCGATCGCGTCAATTAGCGCTGCTCACGGCTGGATAACCGGCGCTTATTGACTGGAATCAACAGCAGCAAGCTCATGAGTCCGCCCAGCAGCGCGCCGGTCATCGCACCGACTGAAGCTGTGCCGAGCATCGTTGCGAGTGATCCCGCCGCAATCATTGGGCCGACACCAGGGATCGCTAGCGCGCCCAGGCCCAGCAGCATGCCCAGCACCCCACCGACGACCGCGCCAAGAGTCACGCCTACCAGCACGATCAGCAACTTCATCGAGTGCTCCTTTGCTTGATATGCTGGACATGTTGCAAGAACAACACCGCCGCTTTAAACCAAACAACGGCAGGCTTCCACCCCTGCCGTTGCCCATCCTTATTCCCTTAGTCCACCTAGCGGCCCGCGTCCTCGAAGCGTCGGCTCACTTCTTCCCAGTTTACCACGTTCCACCAGGCCGCCAGATAGTCAGGCCGGCGATTCTGGTACTTGAGGTAGTAGGCGTGCTCCCACACGTCGTTGCCCAGAATCGGCGTCTGGCCCTCGCTGATCGGGTTGTCCTGGTTGGCGGTGCTGGTGATCGTCAGCTTGCCGTCGCCACCGCGCACCAGCCAGACCCAGCCGCTGCCGAAGCGCTTGGTGCCCGCGTCGTTGAACTGCTTCTTGAAATCCTCGAAGCTGCCGAACGAGTCGCTGATCGCCTGAGCCAGCGCGCCGGTGGGCTCGCCGCCACCGTTGGGTCCCATGCTCTGCCAAAACATCGTGTGGTTGACATGGCCGCCGCCGTTATTGCGGACGGCTGTACGAATATCTTCCGGCACGCTGTTCAGGTCGCGCACGAGATCCTCGGGGCTCTTGCTGTTCAACTCAGGATATTTTTCCAATGCCGCGTTCAGATTGTTGACGTACGCAGCATGGTGCTTGTCGTGGTGAATCTGCATCGTCTGCGCGTCGATGTGCGGCTCTAGGGCTGCGTAATCGTACGGTAACGGCGGTAATTCATGGGCCATCGTGATCCTCCTTGTGAAAATGAATAACCGGCTGAGATCGCCGCAAATCGTGTGCCACTATCACCCGTACATTGGTCCAGGTTTTGTGGCCTCAGGCCGCGTCGCCCTGCAAATCATTGGTTGCTGCCTGTGGGTCCGGCGATGGACCAGTCACAGGAACACTCGTGGCGGCGCGCTCCCGCTCCATCGTTGCGGCGAACTGTTCCAGCATTGCTTGCTGACGAGAGTTGAGATAGGCGACGGTCCGCTTGGTCTTTACGGTCTGCCATGCTTCCTCAACACTCATTCCAGTGTACACCAAGTAGCAGGTACACAGGAGCGCCGATCGGCCTACGCCCGCGTGACAATGGATCAGGACCATTTTGCCAGCTCGCACCGCCTCGTCGACAAAGGCCGCGCCCATCCGCAGCTGCGCCAGCGTCGGGATCGAGTGGTCGATCGTCGGCAGGCGCAGGTAGCCATCGGGCTGGATCTCGCCGAACGCGTCTTCGTCGTGGCGTTCGGCCTGAAGGCTAACCACCACGCTGACGCCTTGATCGACCAGCTGCCGCCAATCGTCGCGATCGATAAAGCCGCCGACGACCAGCTGCGGCGTGACCGCGTCGGCGTTGGGCGGGAGATTGGGCCGGCTGCGTCGCTGCCAGCGCCGGAAGTGTGCGAATATCCGCGAACGTGTACGAAAGGCTGAGTGAGGAATACGCATCTGTATCGCCATTTCTTCAAATCGTCACCTTGATTGTACAATGCACTGCGCGCTACGGGCAAACACAGGGAGCAGGGAACAAACGAACAAGGAAACAAAGGAACAAAAAAGTAGGCCCTCACCCCTGTCTCGCTTCGCTCAGCATCCCCTGCCCCAAACCTCCGCCGGCTTCGGCGTCGGTTGCGACAGGCGAGAGGAAGGTGGCAGCGCGGCAAGCAACCTGGGTAGGGTGTGTCGGGCACGGCAAGCAGCGCCCTTAAGTTCTTTGTTCTCTGTTCCGGGTGCCCTCTGGGCGTCTTTGTTCTCCGTTAGGTTCTAGGTTCTGGGTTCTTTGTTCTTTGTTCTCCGTTTGTTCCTTTGTTCATTTTTATGCTAGGATCGCGCTATCTTGCAAAGGGACGCCCATGAATCGCAGTCGGTTCAACCTCTTTCATGTGCTCAAGGCGGCAGCGCTCAAATGGAACTCGGATAACTGCGTGCGGCTCGGGGCGTCGCTCTCGTACTACACGCTCTTCTCGCTGTTTCCGTTGATCCTGGTTGTGCTGACGATCATCCGGCTGATTCTTGCCAACTCCGACGACGCCCAGGCGCTGATCCTCGACGCGCTGTCGAGCGTGACCGGCGGCTTTCGCGACGATTTTTTGTCTGCGTTGGATGCCGCCCAGCAGACGCGCAGCGGCTCAGGAATTGTTGGCTCCGTGACCCTGGTGCTGGGCGCAACCTGGGTCTTCGGCGAGTTGGTCAGCGCGTTCAACATCATCTGGGGGCTGGAAGCGCCCTCACGTGGCGGGCCGCTGCAGTTTTTGCGCGCTACGTTCTTCTCGTTTGCGCTGGTGCTGTCGGGAGCGTTCCTGCTGCTGGCCTCGATGATCATCAGCGCGCTGCTGGCCGCGCTAGCCAAGTTTATGCAAACGCTGCCTGGCGGCGTTACGGTCTGGGGCGTGGCGCAGATTGGCATCAATCTGTGCGTGCTGACGCTGATCTTTGCGCTGCTCTTCAAATACCTGCCGCAGACCTACGTCGCCTGGCGCGATGTGTGGCTGGGTGCAATGTTGACCGCTGTGCTGTGGTCGCTGCTGCAGTTCGCGATCTCCTACTACATCGCGCTGAGCAGCTACAAAAATTACGGCGCGGTCGGCTCGATCCTGGCGCTGGTCGCCTGGGTCTATCTTTCGTCGCAGGTGATCTTTTTTGGCGGCGAGTTTACCTCAGTCTATGCCTGCGAGTACGGCAGTCGCGCCGATGTCGCCTTCAACGCGCGCCGCGCCTCGGCTCAGATGCCGGCCACGATTATCTCGTCGCCCAAACCGAAGGCCGAGCCCGATCGTGAGCGGATCGTCAGCGGCGCAACCGGCGTGGTGGTCGGCGCGATCGGTACGATTTTCCTCGCGATCATCGCGCTGCTGGTGGGCCTGGGACGGCAGCTGCGGCGTCTTCGATCGGGATAAACCAACTTTTCCATACTACAAGGACGTTGTATGCCAATTTCAATGATCGTTCATGGCGGCGCGTGGGCTATTCCCGACGCCGAGATCGAGGCGCATCTGGACGGAGTGCGGGCCGCGCTAAACGCCGGCTGGGAGCTGCTGGCGGCGGGTGCATCGGCGCTGGATGCCTGCGAGGCGGCGGTGCGGGTGATGGAGAACGATCCCACCTTCGACGCGGGCGTGGGCTCGTTTCTCAACTCGGCGGGCCAGGTCGAGATGGATGCGGCGGTGATGGATGGCCGAACGCTGGATGCCGGCGCGGTCGCGGCGATCGGGCGGGTGCGCAATCCCGTGCAGCTGGCGCGTCACATCATGCAGACCGAGCATGTGCTGGTGGTGGGCTTGGGCGCTGAGCAGCTGGCCGAGGCGGCGGGCATTCCCGGCTGCGATCCGATGGATTTAATCGTGCCACGTGAGCGCGAGCGCTGGCAGCGCGTGCAGTCCGATCCGTCGTTTGCGATCGAAGATGTGTTTCGCGGCCACGACACGGTTGGCGCGCTGGCGCTGGATGCCGAGGGTAACATTGCGGCGGCGATCTCGACCGGCGGCGTGCCCAACAAGCTGCCGGGCCGCGTCGGCGATACGCCTTTGATCGGCTGTGGACTGTACGCCGACAATGA
>JAFAYS010000887.1 GCA_019240175.1 Chloroflexota bacterium
GTCGCTCAACTGTGAGGCGCGCATCAGACAGCTAGTTGATCTTAAGTCGGGTCGCAGATTGAGGGACCGAGGAGCCGCCGCATGATCGTCGCTCCTGCAACCAACCGACGGCGCATGGCGTAGAAGACGTAGCTACAGCACAAACAAGCCAAAAGGAGCGTTCATAATGGCCGAGGCGATCTACGATCGACAGGATCAGCTGCAAAAAGTTGCGGAGGCGTGCCTTCCCGGCGAGACGATCGAGGCGGTCTTTGACATGAAGGGCGGCGGCACCGGCTTTGTCGGCATCACCAGCAAGCGCGTGATCGTGTACGACAAAGAGTTCTTGCGCAAGAACAAAGCGGTCGTGTCGATTCCATACAGCCGCATCACCTCGATCGCGACGGATGACGAGTCGGGGCTCTTTACCGGGCGCGGCTTCTTCGGCAGCAGCAAGGTCACGATCACCTTCAGCGGCGGCAGCTACGAGTTCGAGTTTCGCGGCGCGGACAAAGCGCACGTGGCCCACAACCTGATTTTGTCGCATATGGTGTAGGGCTGGTCGGGTTTGGCCCTCACCCCTGGCACTTACGTGCCTTCCCCTTCCCCAAACCTCGGTTGCGGTAGAAGCGGAGATTTTATTGTAATCAAACTCATCATCGCCGTGAAAAATTCAACCCCTCTCCTGGCGGGGGTGCCCTTTGGGCCAGGAGAGGGGTGCTGCGTGAGCAGCGGGGTGAGGGCCTGCCAACTTAGTACGTCGGGCGCTCCGGCTGATCGTCAGGCGTGGCGTGGTGCGACTCTTTGCGCAGCTCGCGGAACTTGTCGCGGTTGTAGCGCAGGATCGGACGACGCGCCGCGCCAACCTCATCCAGACGGCGGACGGGAGCTGTGGTCGGGGCATTGCGCAGGATCGAAATGTCCTCCGCCGCCTCGCGCGCAATCTTGAGCATCGCGTCGACGAACGCATCCATGTTGCGCTTGGTCTCGGTCTCGGTCGGCTCGATCATGATCGACTCGGGCACCGAGATCGGGAAGTAGACCGTCGGCGGGTGGAAGCCATAGTCTATCAGCCGCTTGGCGATGTCCAGCGTCTTGGCCTGCGGCGCTTCCTTGAGCTGACCTTTCAGCACAACCTCATGCATGCACGTGCGATCGTAGGCGACCGGATACACCTGCTGGAGCTTGACGCGCAGATAGTTGGCGTTGAGCACCGCGTTCTCGCTGACCTCCTTGAGACCAGCCGCGCCCAGCGTGCGGATGTAGGTCCAGGCACGCACCAGCATGCCGAAGTTGCCCCAGAACGACTTGACGCGACCAACCGAGCGCTCGGGCTGCTCGAACGCGTACTCCTCGCCGGTCTTAGCCACGATCGGACCCGGCAGGTATTGCGCCAGCTCGTTGATGCAGCCGACCGCGCCCGAGCCAGGGCCGCCGCCGCCGTGTGGCGTGGTGAAGGTCTTGTGCAGGTTGTAGTGCATGAAGTCAAAGCCCACGTCGCGCGGCTTGACGATGCCCAAGATCGCGTTGAAGTTCGCTCCGTCGCCATACATCAGGCCGCCCGCCGCATGTACCAGCTCCGCCACCTGGCGCACATGCTCATCGAACAAGCCCAGCGTGTTGGGATTGGTCAGCATCAGGCCAGCAGTGCGCGGCCCCAGCTTCCCCTTGAGATCGTCGAGATCCACGTTGCCGCGCCGATCGGTCTTGACCTCGACCACGCGCATACCGACCATCGCCGCAGTCGCCGGGTTGGTGCCGTGCGCCGAGTCCGGGCACAAAATCTCAACCCGATCTTCCTCGCCGCGATCGTGGTGATAGGCGCGGAAAACCAGAATGCCGGTGAACTCGCCCTGCGCGCCCGCCGCCGGCTGCAGCGACACCTGATCGAAGCCCGACAGCTCAGCCAGGTAGCCTTGCAGCTCGTACATCAGCTGGAGCGCGCCCTGCGACAGATCGGCATCTTGCAGCGGATGCGCCTGCGCAAAACCGGGAATGCGCGCGGCATCCTCGTGGACCTTGGGATTGTACTTCATGGTGCACGAGCCCAGCGGGTACATGCCCGTGTCGATGCAGTAGTTGCGCTGTGAGATCCGCGTAAAGTGGCGCGTCACCTCGGTCTCGCTCAGCTCCGGGAAATCCGCGAGATCATCGTCGCGCAGCAATTCCTGAGGCAGCGCCGTCTCGGGAACATCGAGCGCAGGCAGATTCGCGCCGATCTTGCCCGGCCCGCTCAGCTCGAAAATCGGAGGCTCATAAGTATTCATGGTTACGCAAGTTCCTTCAACGCCGCTACCAGCGCATCAATATCAGACTTCGAGTTCAGCTCGGTCACACACAGCAGCATCGCGTCGCCCAGGTGCGGGTACTCAGCAGACAGATCGTAGCCGCCGATGATGCCACGCTCGGCCAGCGCCCGATTGATCTCCGCGACGGGTCGCGGCGCGCGCACGGCAAACTCTTTGAAGAACGGCGCGGGCGTCAGGATCTCAAAGCCTTCCAGCTTGGCGATCTCGCTGGCGGCATAGTGCGCACGGTGATAGCACAGCTTCGCGACGTGCTGCATGCCATGCTTGCCCAGCAGGCACATATGGATCGTCGAGGCCAGCATCATCAGGCCCTGATTCGTGCAAATGTTGCTGGTGGCTTTTTCGCGGCGAATATGCTGCTCGCGGGTTTGCAGCGTCAGCACATAGCCGACCTGACCGTCGAGATCGGTGGTCGCGCCGGCCAGGCGTCCGGGCATACGCCGAACATACTGCTCTTTACAGGCGAAGATGCCGAGATACGGGCCGCCAAAGCCCAGCGGAATACCGAGCGGCTGGCCTTCTGCGGTCACGATGTCCGCGCCTGCCGCGCCTGGTGCCTGGAACAAGCCCAGCGCCACCGGATCGACAGCCGTGATCAGCAGGCCGCCCGCCGCATGCACACGCTCGGCGATCGGCTTGAGATCGTGGATCTGGCCCAGAAAATCGGGCGTCTGAACGATCAGCGCGGCGGTCGAAGAGTCGACCTGCGCCAGCACATCTTCCAGCGATGCCGACGGATCTTCGTCGCCGGTGATCTTGACGCCCAGGCCCTGCAAATACGTGCGCAGCACCTCGCGATACTGCGGATGTACGGTTGGCGCGACTACAATCGTGTGCTTGTTGCGCGTCGAGTTCAGCGC
>JAFAYS010001015.1 GCA_019240175.1 Chloroflexota bacterium
CGCCAGGTGCAGTACTTCGACAAGGCGCGCATGGAGATTAACAATCCCAGCAACACCAGCGGTCCGCTGGGCGGCGTGACCAACGGCCTGCTGCCGGTCGAGATGATCTCAGGCCGTGTCAAGCTCGGCGATGCCACCACCGAGGCCGAGAACGAGCAGCGCACACCCGCCGCGATCCCGGTCGCCGGCAACCCGGCCATCGAGAACCCGAACGCGCCGACCTATGCCAGTTTCCGCAACGTCGCGACGACCGACAACCCGTACCGCGATCAGAACAAAGTCGGCCAGCGCATCGGCAGCACCTTCGACCGCAACGGCACGATCGGCTTCCGCCAGGATCTTGCCAACCAGGCCGGCACCGACGTCGTGGCCTATGAGAGCGTGACCGGCCACAACGTGCCGCGCGTCTTCAACGATTTCCGCAACAATCTGCCGGGCGTCTCGGCGCTTGACGCGTTTGGCTACCCGATCACCGATCCCTACTGGATCACTGCCCGCGTCGGCAATCAGGACAAGGACATTATGATCCAGATCTTCGAGCGCCGCGTCCTGACCTACACGCCGTCGAATCCAGCGGCCTTCCAGGTCGAGATGGGCAACGTCGGCCAGCATTACTTCCAGTGGCGCTATCCTGAGCTGGGCATGCCGTGGGTAGCACCTGATCCGAACCTGCCGATCGCCTTCGCGTCCAAGCGCGACACCACCGAGTTCAATACCTACACCATGGACGGCAACGGCAACGGCCAAAGCGCGATCACCGGCAACGCCAAGGAAACCGTTCCGTACTCGGTGAAGCGGTCCTGGGACCCCACCAAGACGCGTGTTTTCGGCGACAGCAAGCGCTATAATGATAAGCGCCAGCTTGTGAGCATGCGACCGGACGGCAGCGACTTCCAGCGCGTGCTGACCAGCAACGCCAACGACTACAACCCGGCGGTCTCGCCCGACGGCACCAAGGTTGTCTTCGCATCGGATCGCGACGGCAACCAGGAACTCTACATGATCAACCTGGGCAGCACCGCTGAGCCGACGCGCCTGACCGACACCGTGGGCTGTGTCAATGACTACCCAACCTGGCTGCCGGATGGCTCGGGCATTGTCTACGAGAGCAATTGCCAGGGCGGCAACTACGAGATCTATCGCGCGAACATTGCGTACAGCATGGACATGCGCAATCAGCTGGCAGTGAGCCGACTGATCTCGCCGGTCCCGGCAGAGTCGACGCGGCTGACCACCAACACCACCGATGATCGCTTCCCGCGCGTCTCGCCCGACGGCTCGCTGATTGCCTTCAACAGCAACCGCGACGGCAACCACGAGATCTACACGATGGCGATCGATGGTGGACGCCAGGCGCGCATCACCAACAGCAACGGCACCGACGAGGCCGCGACCTGGTCGCCGAATGGCAACCAGATTGTCTACCAGAGCAACCGCGACGGCGACTTCGAGGTCTTCATCATGAACCGCGACGGCAGCAGCCAGGTGCAGCTGACCAACAACGGCAAAGATGATATGTGGGCCATCTGGGCGCAGTAACTCGACATCCTCACCCATCCACACGGTTCGCGGCTCCTGGAAATTCCAGGAGCCGCGAACTTTTTGAGTAGAGCAGGCCCTCACCCCCGGCGCTCTCGCGCCACCCCCTCTCCCGCTGCGGCAGGCGAGGGGATTTTTGGTATTTTGCTTTTTGCTTTTTGTTCTTTGTTCTGTTGTTCTTTGTTCTCTCGTTAGGTTCTAGGTCGCCCAGAGGGCACCCGGTTCTAGGTTCTTACGCCTCCGGTCTCATCAAGCCCGAAGCCGCCTGCAGCAGCTTGGTTTGACGCTCGACGGGAATATTTTTCGTTTGGAGATACAGTTCCAGCGCCCGTTGCGGCGTCAACCCGTCGCGAACCTGCTCGGCAACTTCCGCAAACCGTCCACGCGTGGTGCGCTCAACCTCAAGCGCGATCGCGGCGACCACGTGAGCGCCCGCCTCCTCAAGCTGGGCTCGCAGCGCCTTGTCGTCGATGGTTTGCCGCTGCGCCAGTGTACAATCGACCAGCACGCGCACAACCGCGTCTTGCACATTGTGTTTCGCGATCGCGCGACGGATGCGCTCCTGAGGATCGGGGTTCTGCCGCACATCCACGCGGATCGTGACGAATGGCCGCGCGCTCAGCTCGACAAACTGCCAGCTGGTGTTGTTCTTCTCGACATCGGCGATCACAAAGCCCTTGGCCTCGTGCTCCTCGCCAAAATCGATGCGCTCGATGCTGCCGGGATACACCACCGGCGGCTGGTTGCCCAGCGCCTGATGCTTATGGATATGACCAAGCGCCACATAATCGATGCCGTCCGACGTGAGCAGCGAACGCGGGATTACCAGATCATGGCCCAGCATCACGCTACGCTCAGCGCCGTAGGTCGCGCCGCCAACCGTGCCGTGAAAGGTCAGCACCGTGGGAATCGTCGGGTCAAGCCGCTCGACGGTGCCCTCGATCCAGCGGCTGACGCGGCTCACCATCTCGGCTTCCAGCGCATTCATCGGCAGGCCGAGCATCTCGTCTTTGTTGAGCAGCGCCTGACGATTGAGCCAGGGAATCGCAATAATCTGAATCGGGCCGTGCTGCGTATTAATCACATGGAAGCGCATTTTAGACGCGATCGTGACGCCTTCGATCTCAAGCGTGTCGAAGATCTCGACCGAGTGAGCGCGCGTGTTGGTGGCGGGCGCATCGTGGTTGCCGGTGAGGATGAAAACCGGCAGGCCGGCGCGCACAAGGCGATTGATGCGGCGGGCAAACTCGCGCTGATGCGTGGGATTCGGGGTGCGATTCTTGTAGATATCGCCGGCAATCAGCACAAGATCGATCTGCTCATGGGTGAGCACGTGGTCCAGAACCTCGTCAAAGCGTTGGAGATAGTCTTCAAGGCGGCTGTGCAGGCCTGTCTGAGGATTGAGGAACCCGTAGTTTTCCATGCCGATATGAATATCGGCCAGATGTAACAATTTTGGCATGATTTCCTGCCCGACGAAAGGCCAATTCCGAAGACCAGATGGGCGCATGGCAACAGCGCCATTGGGGCCGACCGCCGGCATTGCGGTTCTTAGCGAATATTTAGGATCGTTCGGTATTATACTACGTTATACAGCAGAATTCAGAGATAATGAGAACCAGCTCAATGGCTGAGGAGTTTGAAGCATGAAGCGTGTTGTATCGTGGCGACCGCCGCTGTGGCTGGTAGCTGTATTGCTGGGCTGTACACTGGCTCTCGGCACAGGGGCCGGCTATGTGCAAGGCGCGGCTAGCTCCGGCCAGTGCACCGAGTCCGCCGATGTGTGCCAGAAGTTCAGTAACTTTTGGAAAGTTTGGAATATTGCCGAAACCGAGTTTCTCGATCCGGCGGCGATCGACCATGATGAGATGATCAACGGCGCGATCAACGGCATGCTCGACACGCTGAACGATCGCGGCCACACCCGCTACAACACGGCTGAACAATACCGGGAAGAGCGCGAAGACCAGGAGGGCCGCTACGAGGGCATCGGCGCGTATATCAACCAGATCGGCGATTATCCCGCGATTACCTCGCCCATTGAGGGCTCGCCCGCCGAGGCTGCCGGGATTGAGGCCGGCGACATTATTCTGGAGATCGACGGCGAGGATGCGCTCGGCATGACCGTTGACGATGTCGTAGATCGCGTGCGCGGCGAGCCAGGCACCTCGGTAACGCTGCAGGTGCGCCACCTCGATGAGGAGTTGCCGGTCGATATCACGATCACCCGCGCGGCGATTCGCATCCCGGCGGTAACCTGGACGATGCTGCCGGGCAACGTCGCGCAGATCCGGCTGTCGCAGTTCTCGCAAAATGCCAAAACCGAGATGCGCGCGGCGCTGGAAGAGGCCCGTGAAGCCGGCGCGCAGAAGCTGATCCTGGACATTCGCAACAATCCTGGCGGCCTGCTCGACCAGGCGATCAGCGTGACCAGCCAGTTCTTGCCCGAGGGCGAAGTTGTGCTGCGTGTCCGTGGCCGCGACGGCGACGAAGACGTCTACAAAGCCAACGAGTCCGATCCGGAGCTGGATCTGCCGATGGTTGTGCTGATCAACAGCGGCTCAGCCTCGTCGTCGGAGATTTTCGCCTCAGCGCTTCAGGATCATGGCCGCGCGACGGTCATCGGCGTGCAGACAATCGGCCTGGGCACGGTGATCTCACCGATTCCGCTGGAAGATGGATCGGCGGTCTACATCGGCACGGCGGAGTGGCTGACGCCAAATAGCCGCAAGCTGCGCCACGAGGGCGTCGAGCCCGACATCACGGTTTCGCTGCCGAGCGGCGTGCAGGGGCTGACACCAACCGCAGCGCGCCGGCTGACGCCCGCCGAGATTCTGGAAACCAAAGACGTGCAGATCCAGCGCGCGCTCGGGCTGCTGGGCGTGACATCAGCGCAGGACCAGCCGACCAGCATCGTACCTCGCTAACCCAGCCGCCACACGACAGCTACTAGCAGCGACGAGAAGTTCTCGTCGCTGCTACTTTGTATGGTAGTGACGTTGGCGATAGTGATGATAGAATAAACCGCGCACAAACGCGCCAAGCGCGCGACAAATCGAGAGGACACCATCATATGAGCGAAC
>JAFAYS010001021.1 GCA_019240175.1 Chloroflexota bacterium
CAACTGGTCGACGCTGGCGGTGTGCGCGGTGGTGATGGCCTATGGCGTCAAGATCCAGGCGGGCGGCGGATGGAATCCGCTCAGCGGCTGGTCGATGATCTGGCCGTTTGCCTCGCCACGCAACCCTGACACGCTCAGCCTGTTTTCGCTGCTGATGGCCTGTCTGTGGTGCTGGTGGCGCGGCATGTCGCTGGTCGACGCCGACCATGCGCATGTGCTGACGGTGCTACAGCGCGGCGTGCTGGCGCTGGTGGTGCTGGTGCTCTTGATCACGCCGCTCTCGTCCGTCAATCTTGGCGCGCCGCCCTGGGGCCAGTGGCTGGCGACCGAGGCGCTGGTGATCGCGGCGCTCGGCCTGACCGGCCTGTCGCTGGCACGCATTATCGACGAGACCGAGTCGGGGCAAACCGGCGGCGTCAAGTATTGGCTGCGCTCTAGCTTGCTGACCTCGCTGGGCGTGCTGCTGGTCGGTATGCTGCTGCTTTCGCTGGTCTCGGATGCCGCTACGCTGGCGATTCGCTCGGTGGTCGGCGTGATCGTCGGGGTGCTGGCGATCGTGATCACGCCGCTGTTTTATCTGCTCGCACAGGTTGGGCAGTGGCTGCTGACAATCATGAATCCGCCCAGCGATCAGGCGGTCGCTTCGCCGTCGCCGTCGCCAAGCCTGGAGCCAACACCCGATACGTTGTCGGCGTTTCAGGTGCAGGTGATCCAGACATTGCAGCTGATCGTGACCGTGATGCTGTATCTGCTGCCGCTGGTGCTGCTGATCATTCTGATCATCACCATGCAGCGACGGCGGAATCAGCGCCTGATGGCCGACGGTGTGATCCACGAGTCGCTGTGGAGCTGGCAGCGGCTGGGCGGCGATCTGCTGGATCTGCTCAAGGGCCTGCGGTTGCCGCCGCGTGCTCAGGGCCTGCGTGATGCGCTGGCGCGGCTGCGACCCGACGATCCGGCTGAGCGCATCCGGCGGCGCTATATCGAGCTGCTGCTGCTCGGCGAAGGTGCGGATCGACCGCGACAGCCACAGCAAACGCCGCTCGAATATGCGCCAGTGGTTGGCCCGCTTGCCCCGCGCGCCTCTAGCGATCTTCAGACGCTAACGGATGCCTACGACAAAGCGCGCTACGCCCCCGACACCATTACACCGGCGGATGCCGATACTGCCGATGCCGCCTGGACCGCGATCCAGGCACAGTCGCCCAAGGAGAATCCCTAAAATGCCTCGTCTATCGTTTCGTCGTCTCGCACTGTTGTCTCTCCTCGTGGCAACACTGGTCGCCTGTGGCGGCCCTCCGGCAGTTCCTGTCGCTCAGGTTGACTCACCGCTGCCTACATCAACCACCAAACCTACTGCGACGACCGAGCCGACCGCCACGGCTGAGCCGACTGCCACGACTGAGCTGCCTGCGCCGACGACCGAGCCGACCGCCACGGCTGAGCCCACATCCAAGCCGGATGTCAGCCTGGTGACCGGCGAGAATACCTTTGCTCGTGGCGCGATCGGCAAGCGGCCCTGGATGGTGATGATCGACAATCATCCTGACGCGTATCCGCAGTCGGGCATGAATCAGGCGGCGGTGGTTTTTGAGGGCCTGGCGGAGTTCGGCATCACGCGGTTTATCGCGCTCTACGCCGATGGCATCACGCCCAATCTCAAAGAGATCGGGCCGGTGCGCTCCACACGTCTCTATTTCGCGCAGTGGGCGATGGGGTTTCATCCGGTGTATGCCCACGCTGGCGGCAGCCCGGATGGCGTTCAGCTGGCCGAGACCACCGATCAGTTTGTCAACTTCGAGGCGCTGCGTCTGGGCACGTTCACCTGGCGCGACAATCGCCGCCTTGCGCCGCATAATCTTTACACCAGCGCGGATCTGCTGCGCTCGTTTGCCGAGTCCAAAGGCGTCAGCAAGTTCAACGAGTCCGATGTCGGCTATCTCTTCGATTCGATCCCGGCGGCGTCGCCGGTCGAGGCGGCTTCGGTGAGCTACTTCTTCCTGGATCGCAGCTCGCGCGCCGGCTTCACCTACGATCCGGCTTCCAACGGCTACCATCGCGTGATGCGTGGGCGTGCGCACATGGATCGCGTGACCGGCCAGCAGCTCTGGACGCGCAATGTGGTGGTGATGCAGGTGAACGAGGCGTCACGCGCCGGCGACGCTAAGCAGCGCATCGATCAAGAGGTTGTCGGCAGCGGCCCCGCACAGATCTTTATGGCTGGTCGCCGCATCGATGGCACCTGGCGCAAAGAAAGCGAGCCCGCACCACTGCGCTTCTACGACGCCAACGGTA
>JAFAYS010001232.1 GCA_019240175.1 Chloroflexota bacterium
GCGCCGCGCGCACGTCTTTGACGACCAGGTGGATCGCTTTGACCGAGCCGGGCTGCATCTGTGCGATCTCGGGCATGCCGGTGCCGATCACGATCGAGCACGCCGAGCCGGGCGGCGTTAACTGCACGACGCGCATGCCGTTGCCGGGCTGCACATCGACGTCGACGTTGAAGCCGATTTTCTCCGCGTAAAAGGCCTTGGCGCGATCCACATCGGCCACCGGGATCGGCACAAGCTCAAGCTTCATGTCCATGGTTGCTGCTCCTTCGATCTAAAGTCCTGCTGATCAGCTACAGTTCAAGGTTGCGCAAACGCGTCGCACCGAGCAGCATGGGTAGCCAGAGCGCCAGCAGCGTGAGCACAATCGCCGTGCCCCAGCCCGCCAGATAGGTCCAGTTGCCCCACATCTCCGCCGCGAACCGCGCGCCCGAGACCAGCGACAGCATCAGGCCCGTGTAGACAAAGTAGAGGATCGTGCCCAGACAGCTGGCACGAGCGGTGCGCATTTTATTCGGCTGCTGCCAGTCGAACTTGGGAAACGACGCGCCCAGGCCGGTTGTGATGCCTGCCACGCCCACGCCGGTAATCATTACCAGCAGCCAATCCTGAATCAGCTGATCTGCGGCGAGCTGCTTGAGCAGGCCCAGCGTTACCACAAACAGCGTACCGATCACAGGGAACGGCAGCCAGGCCAGCAGCCATTTGGCCCATAAGATTGTCCACACACTGATCGGCGCGAGCCTGAGCAGCCAGATCGTGGTGCCTTCGCGGCTAAGTCCCGTCAATCCCAGGTGGCTGGCGATCAAGACGCAGACAAACAGGCCCATGCCCACCAGCGTCGTATCGGCGAAGGCGTCGGGCGCTCCGAGTGTGGCTCGGTTGAACTGCGAGTCGGTGATCACGCGCCAGATCCAGAAGACCGAGATCGCGAGTGGGAACAAGAGCTGCGACAGCTGCTGTAAGTCACGCGGCAGCACGCGCAGATCCCGCCATAGAATCGCGCCGAGCGGCGTGCCTGTGCTACGGCCCTCAGCCGCCGTCAGCTCACGCTGGGCGCGGCGACGTACACGACCGCCGCCAGTGCCGGCCATGCTAACCCAACCGGTGTAGTAGAGTCGCTCGGCCAGCACCACGCAGAGCGCGAAGAGGCCTAGCGTGGATAGCAGGTACAGGCTGCCGAAGATCAGCAGCGTTTGGAGATCGCCGGTGCCTGCCGCGACCATCACGCGCGCGCCCCAGGAGGTCGGCAGCGCCGGCACATCGAAGCGCAGCAGGCGCTCGGCATTCTGCGGCGTGGCAAAGTCTTCGCGCGTCAGCAGCTGCGAGCCCACATAGATCGCAAAGCCGAACAGGCCGCCGACAACCGTGAGCACATCGCGCAGGCGCTTGGCCGGAATAAAGCGCACCAGTAGCATCGTCAGGAGCGCGCCGATACTGACCGGCAGCAGCGGCAGCAACAGCAGTACAAAGAAGAGCGCCACGTAAAAGCCGAAGCTATAGCCCAGCGCCTGACCATAGCCAGCCAGCGCTGGTGCCAGCAGCGCGAAGAACAGCAGGTAGGTGGTGACCAGGCCTTCCAAGAAGCGCGCCAAAAAGACCGATCGGACCGGCACCGGCGTCACCAGCAGCGTATCAAGATCGCGGGATAGATACAGCGTGGAGAGCGCGAACGAAATACTGCTCAGCAGCAGCGGAAACGAGAAGAGCGTCAAGATGATGCTCGGCACGGCGGCAAAGAAGCGATCGATGCTGCCGAACTGCTCGGTGAGCTGCGGCGCGATCTCCTCGATATGCAGCAAGCCCCGGACGATGAACTTGCTGAAGGTGTACAGCCCGTACGAGAGGGCGATCAGCACCAGCGCTACGAGCACCGTCGAAAGCTTGCGCGTGATCTTGCCGCGCCAGAAGCTGTTACGGGCCACATGCCAGCGGGCCCTGAGGATCGTCCACGCGCCGCCAAAAATAGATGGGCTTGCCGTCGTCACACACGCTCCGATCTTGAAAGAGAATCAGGCCCTCACCACTACGGGCAAACAAAGGAACAAACGAACAAGGGAACAAAAAGAAGTCAGATCGTTTGTTCTTTTGTTTCTTTGTTCGTTTGTTCTCTTCGCTACGCCAGCACCTCGGCGATCTCCGCGTACTCCGCGCCGCCGGTCAGCGACAAGAAGATATCTTCGAGCGATTGGCCGGTGCTGCCCTGGCGCAGCTCGTTGAGCGTGCCTGCGGCGATCACGCGACCACCCGAGATGATCGCGACACGATCGCAGAGCCGCTCGGCGATCTCAAGAATATGTGTGGTCAGGAAGACGGCGGTGCCACGCGCGGCCAGCTGGCGCAGAATATCTTTGATCAGCCGGGCACTGCGTGGATCGAGGCCGACGGTGGGCTCGTCCAGAAAAAGCACGCGCGGATCGTGGAGCAGCGCCCCGGCCAGCGCGGTCTTTTGGCGCATGCCATGCGAGAAGCCGCCGACCAGCTCGTCGCCGTGATCCTGAAGATCAAAAAGCTTGAGCAGCTCCTCGCCCCGGCGCTGAATATCCGCCGCCGGAATCCGGTACAGCCCGCCGATGAACTGCAAAAACTCGCGCGCCGTCAGCTTCTCCGGCAGATATGGCTCGTCGGGCACATAGCCGAGCAGCGATTTCGCGGCGATCGGATCGCTCTGGATATTATGGCCGCCGATGAAGGCGTTGCCTGCGCTGGGCTTGAGCAGTCCGATCAGCATCTTGATCGTCGTGGTTTTGCCCGCGCCGTTGGGACCGAGAAAGCCAAAAATCTCGCCGCCCCAGACGTTGAGATCCACGCCCGAGACGGCGATGTTCTGATTAAATTCTTTGCGCAGCCCTTGCGCGGCGATCATCGGCTGCGGGTTGCCATTGCTCATAGGTTGCTCCATCGCTGATGTCATACGGGAATTGTAGCACGGCTCTGCGTGCCGACGCTGTATGCATCAGCTGTGCCGCGCCTGGTAAAACAGGGGCAAGGTGTGGTGAAGCGGGAAGAGGTTGCTGCTAGGCCGCGCGCTTGTGTGACTGCTGGCGCAGTCGTCGGCGCTGCCAGAATGTTTGCACGACACCAGTGCGCGGCGCGAACAACAGGCCGAGGCCAAACAGCACGCCGCTCAGCAGCACGATCGTTGGGCCGGGTGGCAGGTTGCGCCAGTAGGCGATGTACAGCCCGGTCACACCCGCTATGAGCGCCAGGCCGATCGCGATGAAGATCATATTGCTGAGTCGCTGGGTCAGCAGCCGCGCTGTGGCAGCAGGCGCCAGCAGCAGCGCCAGCACCAGCAGATTGCCGACCGTTTGAAAAGCCGTGGTTAGCGCTAGCGCCAGCAGCACCAGCAGCATGCCGTCCCAGGCCAGCAGCGAGCGTCCTTGCGCTGCCGCCAGCGCGGGATCGAACGAGACCAGCACCAGCTCTTTGTAGAACAGTCCGACGAGCAGCACGGCCAGCGCAACAACCGCCACCGTCAGCCACAGGTCAAAGGTTGAGATGCCGAGCACGTTGCCCAGCAGGATCGTCGCCAGATCGCTGACGCCGCTCTGCGCGAAGTTGAGCAGCACAATGCCCAGCGCGAACGAGCCTGAGAAGAACACGCCGATCGCGGTATCCTCGCCGATGCCTTGTCGCCGCCCGATCACGCCGATCAGCCAGGCCACGACCAGCGCGAAGATCAGCGCGCCGCCGATCAAGCTGCCGCCGAGCAGAAACGAGATCACCACGCCGGCAAAAAGCGCGTGCCGCATCGCCTCGCCCATGAACGCCAGGCCGCGCAGCACCACAAACGTACCGACCAGCGCGCACAAGATGCTGACCAGCACGACGGCTAGCAGGCCGCGCTGCATGAACGGATATTGTAGTGGCTGAAGATAGGTTGCCGGATCGAGCAGGCCATTCATTGCGCAAAGCTCCGTGCGATCCAGCGCTGTCGCGCTTCTTTTGCCACCAGCACGCCAAAGAAGATCGTGCAGGCGCACAGCACGATCGCGCCGCCCGAGGCAATATTGGCGTAGTATGAAACATACACGCCGACGATTGTGCTCAGGCTGCCGATCAGCGCCGCCCATGCCATCAGCGGCGGCAGCGAGCGCGTCAACAAGCGGCCAGTCGCGGCGGGCACCACCAGCAGCGCGACGACCATCACGTTGCCCACCGTTTGCAGGGCGACCACGATCGTGAGTGCGAGCAGTGCGAAAAGCAGCGCATCAAGCAGCGCTACGTTGCGTCCGTGCGCTGCCGCCAGCGCGGGATCGAATGAGATCAGCACCAACTCTTTGTAGAGCAGCGCCACCACCAGCAGTACGCTACCGCCGATAATCATAGTTAACCACAAATCTTGAGGCCGTACCGCCAGCACGTTGCCGATCAGTAGCTCACTCAGCGCCCGGCTAGCCGAACGGCTGCGGCTCAGCAGCAGCGCGCCCAGCGCAAACGCGACAGTATAAAAAATTCCGATCGCGGTGCTTTCGCGAATCTGGCGCTGCCGCGCGACCAGGCTAATGCCAACCGTGGTGACGATGCCCGCGATCACGCCGCCGATCAGCGGATTGAGGTTGAGCAGATACGCGATCACGACGCCGGGAAAGACCGCATGGCCCAGCGCATCGCCCAGGAACGCCAGCCCACGCACCACAACAAACGCGCCCATCACGCCGCACACAATCGCGACGATCAGCGCTGCCAGCAGCCCGCGCTGCACCAGGCCCAGGCGTAGGGGCTCAAGATAGGTTTCGAGATCGAACCAGTTTGGCATACTCGGCGGCGCTGCTCTAAAGCAGCGCTCAAATCCTTATTTGTTCACAATCAGCGTGTGCGAGTCGCCGACGACCGCGAGCTGCGAGCCGAAGGTTGAGCGCAGCACCGGCGCGGTAAAGACTTCATCGACTGGCCCGGAGGCGACAATTCTGCGGTTAAGCGCCACCAGCTGATCGCAGTTCTGCTCGACGGAGTGCAGGTCGTGGGTGGAGAGCAGCACGGTATGGCCCTGGCTGCGCTGCTGGCAGAGCAGATCAAAGATCACGGTCTGCGTCGTGGTGTCGATGCCGTTGAAGGGCTCGTCCAGCAGCAGCAGATCGGCCTCCTGTGCCAGCGCTCGCGCCAGAAACACGCGCTGCTGCTGCCCACCGGACAGCTCGCCGATCTGACAGTCGCGCCGCTTGGAAAGCCGCACCTGCTCTAGCGCGTGCAGCGCAATCTCGCGATCGCGCTTGCTGGGCCGCCGCCAAAGCCCGAGCCGTCCATAGCGGCCCATCAGCACCACATCCAGCACGCTCAGCGGAAAGCTCCAGTCGACATCGCGCCGCTGCGGCACATAGGCCACGCGCTGACGCACCGACTGGACCGGCTGTCCCAGTACGCGGATCGTGCCGCTGAGCAGGCGGTTGGCCCCGACGATCGCTTTGAGCAGCGTGGTTTTGCCGGCACCGTTTGGCCCGATCAGCCCAATAATCTGCGCGCTCGGCAGCGTCAGCGTCAGATGATCCAGCACGACATGCGCGCCATAAGCGACCGTCGTATCCAGCAACTCGATCGCAGGCGGTGTGCTCTGCTCAGTCGCGGCTGGTTGTGGGAAAATAGTTCGATCAACCATGGTTTTCATCTACTTGATATTCTGTATCAAGAACTATACGGAATAAACGACGTAACGTCAAATCTAGCGCATCGCAAAGCCGAGGCTGCGTTGAGATATTTTGTCAGCAAGCGCTGGGCAACTTGACAGATCGTGGTACAATTCCCAAACATACAACGCTGTGTCAAAGGATGAAACTGTGGGTTGGACGGAACGGGTTGTCGAACATTTAGCCGACGAAGGGCACCGCTTGACAGGGCCGCGCCGGGCAATTCTTGAGCATATTTTGCGCTACAGCGCGCCGTTTACGGCTGAGGAGCTGCTGGCTGATCTGCAAAAAGCCGGCGTGCAGGTTGGTCGCGCGACGGTCTATCGAACGCTGGAGCTGCTGCATACTAACCAATGGCTGGGTCTGGTCCACCGGCCCGAGGGCGAGCACGGCTATGTTGTGGCCGAGCCTGGCCATCAGCATCATCTGGTCTGCCGGCGCTGCGGCTCGGTGATCGCGTTCCAGGGCTGCGAGCTTGAAACGCTGCTGGGTGGCCTGGCGGAGCGGCTCAACTTTCGAATCGAGGGCCACTGGCTGGAAGCGTTCGGTGTGTGCCGCACCTGCCAGATGACCTCCGCCGCTTAAAGCTTTCGTTTCTTTCCTCGGTTTCTACAAATAAAAAACCGTCCCACTGGGACGGTTTTGCTGATTTAAAAATATGGGTTACCGGAAGCAATCGCAGCAGTCCTAAACGGCATCACCGCAGTAAAACACTGTGGATGAGCTGACTGTTGCTCCACTGCTATCCCTCACCGTCAGGTTAACGGTTTTGTTTCGATAGGCGGTGCAGTAAATAAGGACATAGCCGCCGCTCCCGGCATACGGCGTTGGATTCCAGGTGTAGGTGTACGAGCCGGTGCCACCGCTGGCTGAGGCTTGACACTCCGCACGTCCGTGTCCCAGGGACAGGCAGTACAGATTATCGATTCTGAGCGTTGCGGCATGAGCTGGGGGAGTCGCGGACATCGCGGCAATTGCGATGAATGCCAGAACGAGCAGACGCTTGAACATGGATTCCTCCAAAGCTGGAGAGGGGTGGGATGCTGCGAGTATAGCATAGAATCAGTGATTGATCTTTACCAACATTTACCATATAGTGGCGCTATCCCTTGCAAAGGAGCACTGCGATGTCATTGCGTCGGATCATCACCTTAGCCATCCTCAGTGGTATCGTCGGCCTGAGCGGAAGCGTGGAGGCTGCGCCGGCACGCTCGACTGTTACACCAAGTGGCGCACAGCTCAGCAGTCGGGTTATGTATGAGACTCTGTTCTATAGCGACGCGAGCTATACGGTACAAGTGGGCTATCTTTGGGGCAACCAGTGTAGCGGCGATCGCTATCAGTCCGGGCAAGAAACGCCCTATCAGATCAACCACTGGGAACCGTGTGAGTAACGACTACACCAGATACTGACTCGTAGATCGCGCTTCCATCATTCAAGCTGGGTGCCGCTCCCCTGAGGACGACCCGAATCCACGGAGGATCACCATGTTCCATCGGCTCGTTGTCCTATTGCTGCTCGCCATCGCCACCGTCTCTGCTAGCGCGCCCGTGGGTGCTGCGCCGTCGTCCGCGCGGGTCGATCCGCAAGCGCTGGTGGTTGTCGAAACCAAGTTCTACAGCGATGCTACCTATACAGTGCAGGTCGGCTATAAGCTCCTCGATCAGTGCAGCGGCGACGTGTATGTCGAAGGAACGCAAACGGTCTATAAGATCCAAAAGCGCACGGCGTGTGATCCTTACTAGGCTGCCGCTTAGACCTATATCTCGTTCTCTGCACAGCAACACCCGCGATCATTGCGATCGCGGGTGTTTGTTTGGTACCTGTGCAGCTATCACACATCTCGCTAGTCTGTCCATCACAATTGCAGTGCATTGAATCGGAGATCTGCCCGCGCTCGATCCACCGAAAAGCCTGTAGCTTTGGCGACAATGCCAGCGGTACACTGCTCGCTGTTATTCCTGCACGATTGCCATCACGGAGCTTGATTCCTCTTGAAACATCAATCTTTAACTGCCGGCAGCATCTGGTATGCCGTCGTTCTCGGTGTGGCGCTGCTTGCCGGCACGCTTCTGCGCCTCGTTGCCAACGATGGGCCGTTTCCCAGCAGCGATCACGCTGAGCTGGCCGCAATTGTTACCTTTTTCTATCCACGCAGTTTGTCGCTAGGCAACAGCTGGCAGATTTTGACGAGCGTCCATGGCACATTGCCGCCGCTGCTATCCCTGCTCAGCACGACCGCGATCGGCCTGGCTGGGATCAGAATTACCGAGTGGTGGTGGAACCTGCCTTTCGCGCTAGCCGGCGTAGTGAGTATCGTGGTGGCCGCGCGATTTGCCGAGTGGCTGGCTGGCTGGCGCGCCGGGATGCTTGCCGCGCTGCTGGTAGCTGTGCTGCCGATCCATGCGGTGCTTTCGCGCGCCTCGGGCCTGTCGCATATCACGCTGATGGGTTTGTGCCAGCTGGTAGCGATCTGGTGCTTCATGCGCTACTACGAGCAGCCAACCGCTGCACGGGCCCGCGCCGCCGGACTGTCGCTGTGCGTCGCCTTGCTGGTTGAGCTGTTTTTTCCGGTGCTGCTGGCGTTGCTGTTCGCCGTCGGCGTGCTGAGTGTACAGGGCGAGACGGGAATCTGGAAGCGGCTGGCTCGGACGCGCCAGCTCTTCAGCGCGCCGGCTGTGCTGCTTGCCCCGCTGCTGATCATCGTCGCGACCGGCCTGATCATGATTGCAAATACGGCGGGTCTTGTGCCCCAGGGCGGCACGTTCTCGCGGCTCTTCGCAGGCTCGGATCGGCAGGCTGGAATCTACCTCGGCGCGTTTTGGTCGAACGGCGTGTTTACGATGGGCGGAACCGGCTTTGTGCTGCTGCTCGGCCTGGGAGCGCTTGGCCTGCCCTCGCTGATGCGGCTGGAGCGCCGCGCCGTGCCGCTGCTCTGGGCGATCGCCTATCTCCTGCCGTTTGTCTTGTTTACACGCGGCAATGTGTACGGCTATTTCCTCATGGGCGCGATGGGTCTCGCTCTCAATGCGGCGATTGTGCTGAGCACGCTTTGGGAGCAGAAACGGCCCGCGCAGCTTCTGGCTGGCGTCCTCATACCAGCGTTGGCAGCAGTGCTGCTGCTGCGGTCATTCTCGATCATCTTTGGGATCAGCACCAGCTTAAGCCCAATCATTGGTGAGGGCATCGCACAGGGCGGCTTGTATCGTGATCAGGGGTTGAAAGCGGCGGCGTGGTGGCTCCGTACCACGACCTCAGAGCAAACGCTGGTCTTCGCCGATGGCAAGTTCGAGCCGTACCAGATCTGGTATTACGTCCGTCGACCGGCGATTGCGATTACCGATGCTGTAACGCCGGAGGAGCCATACCAGGTGCTGGCAGATCGGGCTCAGCAGCCGCAATTCTACATTGTGCCGCCGGAGCATGAGTCGCTGCTCTATGCTCACGTCGAGGGGCGGCCCCGCCTGCTGCTGACCGTGACCGAGAATGATCAGCCTATTCTGAATGTGTATGGGCCTGCGCAGGTCGCGCCGCCGACTCAGCTGGAGGTCAGCGCGGGAAACCAGCGCTTTGACCAAGATCTCGGCAACCTTGCAGCGATGGTGTCTGCGCCTGAAGAGTGATCGGCTTAAAACGAAGAGGACGATCCGTTATTGGATCGTCCTCTTTGTGTTTGGCTCCCCGACCAGGGCTCGAACCTGGAACACCCTGATTAACAGTCAGGTGCTCTACCATTGAGCTATCGGGGAACATGTCCTTGTTGCGAGCGGGATTATACAAGGCGTTTTAAGATTTGTCAAATGATTTGCCAGGGGATTTTGGCAGGATTTTTTGGCTGATGTAGCGCGACATAATCATGCTTGCAGCCGTACCCGTCTTGGTTGGCAATAGCTCTGTCGGATGGTGTAAAATCGCTGACAAGAGTTGTTGGAAAACCGCTGCTTCTGCTATACTCCCGTGCACGTGCTTGATCATCATCGCGAGAAGGTGGATTGTGGCTAACGATACCTCACAGGTAGCTACGGTACGGCGCTGGACGCCGGTATTCCAATTGTGTATTCGTCTGATCCTGCTGTTGGCTCTGCCCGCCGCCGTGTTTCTGATCCGGCCAGCGCTGCTGGCGCAGGCGCAGGAGGAGCGGCGCTGCTTTGGCGATGAAGCGCCCGAGGTCACCTCCTGTATCGAAGGTGGCTTCCTCTCGTTCTGGGAAGCGAATGGTGGTCTTGAAGTTTTTGGCTACCCGCTGACCGATATCCGAACGGTGCAGACAGAAGACGGCACGTTTCTCGCTCAGTATTTCGAGCGCGCCCGCTTCGAGTCCCATCCCGAAAACGATCCACCGTACGATGTGCAGCTTGGCCGGCTGGGCGTCGAGCTGCTGGCCGCCCAGGGTCTGACCGTGGACAGCTATGCGGTCGAAGATCCGATCGAGGGCTGCCAGTACTGGTTTGAGACCGGCCATAATGTGTGCGAACCGCTGCTTACGGCCTGGCGCTCGGCGGGCCTGCAGCTCGACGACGCGCCTGAGCTGTCGGACTCGGATCGGCTGGCGCTGTGGGGGCTGCCGATCACGCCGCAGGTGGTTGTGCCGACCGCCGACGGGATTCTTCTGACGCAGTGGTTCGAGCGCGCGCGTATCGAGCAGCAGCCGGACGGAACACTGACCTTTGGCCGGCTAGGTGCCGAGCTACTGGGCTCAGCGCCTACTGTTCCCGCACCGCCCGCCGATGCTCCGCCGGATGAGCCGCTGCCGGAAGATCCCACCGTGCCGCCGCCGCCGGTCGCAACCGCTGCGCCGAGCGCGCCGACGCCGGGCTACCCGTGCAACGGGAACGCGCCCGCGCCGGCAGAAGGCTTGCAGGTCTGGATGGTTAATCCAAATCCGTTGCGTGGCGAGGATGCCAATACCTGCGCGCGCTTGATCGTCAACGGCGGTGTGGTCAACGGTGCGCAGGCGATGGCCTACCGCTACTACGGCAACGAGCGCCGCCCGTCGATCCCGCAGTCCACTGGTTTGGATGGCGTGGCAGGCTTTGTCTTCTACACCAAAGAAGATCCGGCCACAGTTCCGGTCGAGGTTGTGATCAGCTATCAGGGCGTGACGTACAGCAAGTTTACGGCGTACAACGTGCGATGAGCCGAGTATTACGAGCTTTATTTGACGCGCTGCGCCTGCGCTGTCCGCAGTGTCATCGCGGCGCAGTCTTCGCCAGCCCCTTCAAGATCCGCACGCAGTGTCCGGTCTGCGACCTGGTCTTCGAGCGCGCGTCTGGCGAGATGACGGGCGGCATGGTGATCAACCTAGTGGTGACCGAGCTGATCGTCGTGGTGGTCGGCTCAGTCTACGCGCTCTTCACGACCGTGCCGCTGCTGCCATTGCTGACCACGCTGATCATCTTCGCGATCGTCTTCCCAATCCTGTTTTATCACCCGGCGCGCAGCCTGTGGGTCGCGATCCTTTATTTGACCAAGGCCAACACCGAGACCGATTAGCCAAGCATGAGGTTTTCGTCGGGGCGTGAGTGATCACGCCCCGATTTTGTTGCTCTTCATCCACATCAAATCACGGTGCCGAGATAGATCGCGCCGATCAAATAGTGCAGCACCGCGATCGCCGTGAGCACGCCCACCAGCCACAGCGGCCAGCGTTTCATGCCGATCGCCGTTAGCAGCAGCAGCGGCACGGTAAAATCCAGCGTGTAGCGCGGCCCGAACTGACGCCAGCCGGTGCCCATCAGCAGCAGAATCGGCACCGCGACCAGTAGGATCGTCGCCAGCAGCGCCCAGGTTGACCAGCGCGGTCGTCCCGCGATCATGCCCCACAGCGCCGCGAAAAAGATCGGAGTTAGCAGAAACAGGCTGCCGCCGAGATCGCTGCCTTGCCGCCAGGGCAGCGGATAGGCGATGAACTCGTACCAAAGGTTGGTCGGCAGGTAGTACAGGTTGAACGCGCCGTAGCGCTGGTAATCCCTGGCGAAAAACGCCGACATCTGGTGATAGGCCAGGCCGTTGTCAAACAGATCGCCGAAGCGCAGCCAGTTGTAAACGCCCAGCAGCGTCACCGCCGCCACGATCGGCGCAATGCCCGCCAGCATGTAGCTGGCCAGCTGCCAGCCGCGCACCTTCAGGATCTGCCAGTGCCGCCACAGCAGATAGCAGGCGGGCCACAGTCCGGCCAGGACCAGATGATTGCGCGTCAGCAGCGCGCAGCCCAGCGCCAGGCCTGCGCAGAAGAAAGCCGCTGTGTTCTTGAAGCTGAGCGCCGCGAGATACGCCAGCGTCACACACGCAAAGCCAACCA
>JAFAYS010000071.1 GCA_019240175.1 Chloroflexota bacterium
TGAAGAGAACGAGCGGCGTGAAGGCTTCTCAGATATGGAGCGCGCCTGGGCGATTATGGCGCTGCGCACTGCGCTACAAACCGAGGCCGGCGCTGATATTCCCTGGAACCTGGTCGAAGGCCGGCTGCAGCTTTCAACGCAGCGCCGCCAGGATTTACTCCGTCTACTACGCTTTTCCCCGGAAGGCCAGGCAATCGTTATGCGCTACGGCTGGTCTGAGTGGACGCTGCGACCGCTGCATATGGCGCTGAACTCGGGCGAGCTTAGCCCCGAAGAAGCTACCGATATGCTGCGCGTTCTGGCGGATTCGCCCGAGGTAACCATCAGTGTTGTCAATGCTCTGATCGAAGGCTATCGCCAGCGGGCAGATGCGCAAGTAAGCGGCGAGGAAACACAGCAAACACAGCTTTCAACTCAATCTACTCGACATAATACAGGAAAAGATGGCTTGCAACGGCTCAGCCGGCTCAAACGTGGTGTCGAACAGCTACGCACGCAGCTACCACGCTCAGCAGATCAGGCAACGCGGCAAGTGTGGCGCTCTGAAGTTGAAGCGCTCCGCGACAGCCTCAATGATCTCTTAGAGCAACTTTAGACATCACTAGTTTACATAATATACAGGAGAAAACCAAAAATAATCAACGCCGTCCTGTGCTAGACATAGGTGACAGCGTTGATTGTTCTTTTTAAGCGACTCCCGCTTGGCTCGTGCCCTAAAGACCTACGCTACAATCTCCGATTGGAACTGCCGCATAATCGCTGGATGCTGTTCAGGCGGCGCTGCGTGTAATGCGGCGATCAGATTGCGCAGGTTTGGCGGCATGATGATCAGGTAGCGAGTTGGTCCGTGCGCCTCATAGTAGGTGTGCGCAACGCCTGCCGGAATGAAGACTGTCGTTCCTGCCGACGCTTCAACCTCGCGATCCAGCAATTTGAAGGTGAGCGTGCCCTCAAGAATATGCCAGGCCTCGTCGTCCGCGTAGTGTACATGCAGCTGCTCAGGGCCACTGCCGCTCCACTCATGGATATCGAAGGAGCGACCAATCGCGCTGATGGCCCGGTGAGCATCTGGTACGGCTGCGCCACCAAGCATAAACGTAGCCTCAGCCATGGCCGGCGCTCCCAGGCTCGTGGACCGCACGCAAGCAGCGCATCACCACTCGGTCTCTTCGGCGATGATGTAGCGCCGATCACGCGACTGACCTACAGCACGCAGGAAATGATTCTCGACCAGATACTTGAGATCGGCCTGCACCGTACGCCGCGCCCGGTCGCTCGACCCGCGAATAGCCTGCTCCAAGGTGATCTCGCGATATCTGCGGGCCAGCTCCAGCAATGCCCGGCGTGGCGGCGTCAGCGTCGCGACGTTGGGTGCCTCCGGGCCGCGCATGGTGACGATGAACGACGCGCCGGTATCACGCATCCCGAGCGGCGGCAGATCGTTGAGCCGTAGCAGATTGATCACCGTAGGCAGGCCCATACCGAACGCCTCGATATAGCCGGACTGGTAAAGCAACTGCGCGATCGTGGGATTACGCGCACGGCTGCCGCTATAGAAGATGTTATCTTCGGTGATGCCCGGCGGCAAGCCACCTGGCGAGCGCCACTCGATGCGGTCGGTAAACATCGAGATCTGTGTGCGCGCGCCCAGCAGATTGTAGTCGCGATGCGTGACGGCGTTGGCGGTAAGCTCGCGCAGCGCTTTGCGCGGATAGTCGGGCCGCTCCTCACGCTGTGGCCCCGAGTCGGTGCTGATGCTGCGCCGCGTATTGCTCCACAAATACTTCTCGACCTCATCGATCTGCTGGATCAGCGTGCCGCCGTAGCGTCTGAAATGCAGCGTCTCCGTCACCAGATCGGGCCGTGTTCCGGCAAAATGAGCCAGCGCAATATCGGTGTGCTCCAGAAAGCTCTGCGGACGCCGGCCAAAGATCAGGAGGCCGGCCAACGTTGGGATCAGCCGATCGTCACTCTCGACCACACAGCGCATCTCGCGCAAAAAATCCAGCGGATCGCGCGTGCCGCCATCGTAGCGGTCGCTCTCGGTTGCCCGTGTGATGTGATGGGCAACGACATCAAGATCGAGATCCGCCAGCTCAGCGCGATCAACAGGCAACGTATCTATTCGCTCATCACCGATGCGCGCAACCAATTCATTCACTGAAACACCTCCAGCCGGATTCTATCATATCTTCGCAAGCGCAGATGTTGGATACGCGCAGTTCTGCGCAAAACTTTTTGCACAGAACTGCGCGAAACTGTAGTAACAAGCTTCAAGCTGGGCGTAGATCCCTCAAATTATACGATTTTCACGTCCAAATCGACATAATATAGCTGATCATAATCGATCGACACGGTTGTGCGCAAGGAGGTTTGCGCAGAACTGCACTCAATTACGCTTCTGCCTATCAAACGTGCACGCAACCTGCGCGCAAAGGCATAGGCATCTGCACTCTCTTTTTCTACACTTACAGTGAAATAAACGGCATGGGCCGTCGCATCGGCATGCCGACACCTTGCGCGACAAACTTGATCGCTGACGCACAGTATAAAGGCCAAACGTCGATGTCGTAACCTAGCAGCAGAGGCCCAAACACAGCGCTTGACTCCAACAATCGTCAAGCTTCCCGACACCCTGTAGATTGCTCTGAGCTAGCAACACATATTGATCACAGAGAGGATCGAGCACCATGGCGAACCCCGGACCCGATGGCTTTCCCGCGCTGTTTCGCGCAGGCGACATTGGGGTATCCTCAGAGTGGCGCGACATAACGTATGATTGGGCACCCATCCTAACCGCCGATGGGGTGTTCATCTACAGCTATCTGCGGGATATGTTCGACAACCAACGGATGCTGCGACCTTTTATTCTCGATCCCGACGGACCAACCAAACAACGCATTCAGCGGATTCTAGGG
>JAFAYS010000204.1 GCA_019240175.1 Chloroflexota bacterium
AGCGTTAGCGCGGATCGATATGGTACAGGTCTTCCTCGGCAGCGGCGGGCGGCGTCAGGTTGCGGCGAATGCCATCCAGGCCCGACTTGAGCATCACGGCAAAGGCGAGATATGGGTTGGCCGACGGATCGGGGCAGCGCAGCTCGATGCGGGTTGCCTGCGTGCGGCCCTTGGTGATGCGCGGCACACGAACCAGCGCCGAGCGGTTGGTCTGGCCCCAGCTGATGTAGACCGGCGCTTCGTAGCCCGGAACCAGGCGCTTGTAGGAGTTGACCAGCGGCGCGAGCACAGCCGACATCGCCGGAGCATGATCGAGCAGACCGGCCACATAGTTTAGCGCAATGTCCGACAGGCCGCGCTCTTTGCCCTCGCCGTAGAACGCGTTCTTGCCCGTGTTGATGTCGGCCAGGCTCTGGTGAACGTGCATACCTGAGCCGTTGATGCCGGCAATCGGCTTGGGCATAAACGTCGCGTAGAGGCCGTTCTTCTGAGCGATCGCCTTGAGCGTGGTGCGGAAGGTGACGGCGTTATCGGCGGTGCGCAGCGCGTCGCCATACTGGAAGTCGATCTCGTGCTGGCCGATGGCGACCTCGTGGTGGCTGGCCTCGACCACGATGCCAAAGCCTTGCAGCGCCTTGACCATCTGGCGACGAATGTGCGTCGCGTAGTCGGTCGAGACGTCGAAGTAGCCGGCGGCGTCGTGCGGGATCGGCTGGAGCGAGCCATCGGGGCCGGGCTTGAAGAGGAAGAACTCTAGCTCGGGGCCGGTGTTGAACTTAAAGCCCATTTCGGCGGCTTCGGCCAGGACGTTCTTGAGCGCGCGACGCGGATCGCCGGGGAAGGGATCGCCGTTGGGCGTGAACACATCGCAGATAAAGCGCGCGGTCTTGAAATCTGCCTCGCTCTCCCACGGGATCGGCGCGTAGGTATCGAGATCGAGCTGAAGATACATGTCGCTCTCGGCGATGCGCGCAAAGCCTTCGATCGAAGAGCCGTCGAACCACACGCCGTGATCGAGCGCGTCTTTCAGCTGCGTCGTCGGGATCGTGATGTTCTTGATAATGCCGACAATATCCGTAAATTGCAGATTGAGGAAGTCGATCTGCTGTTCTTTGACCACATCGAGAATCTGTTCGTTGGTGTAGCCCATGAGCTTCGCCTTTCTGTATGCACAGCTTGCGACACACGGAGGTTTCAGCAGAAGACTACCGACGATTGTTTGAGAAAGCTATGGCTGATCTGCACAAAAAGAAATGAGCATTTTTTGTACGATCGGTACAAAATGCTCATTCCAGTGCACAAAGCGATTCAGCTAAAGGTTATGGCAGCGGCACCGGCGTCGGCGCGAGCGGCTGGACCGGCGTCGATTTCTCCTCATTCAGGTACAAAGCGCGTCCCAGCAAGCCAAGCTGAACCTCGTCTGCGGTTCCGGCGTGCTCGGGATGGAGCTCAAGACGACCGCGCTGGAAATATTGGACCGTATGGTAGCGCTGGGTCTCGGGCAGGATCTCGATCACCTCGTCGCTGATTGGAAAGCCGAGTGTATCCAGGCCGCCATGCGCGATCCAGTAGTCCAGGAACTTGCCGCGCACGCCGTGCGAGGTTTCGGCGAAGAACCACAAGCCAGGCCGGTTTGTGAAAAAGGTCTGTTTGGGGAAATCGCGGCCATCGGTGTATTCCACGCCGACGAGGCCAGACTGAACCTCGTATGCGGTTCCGGCATACTCCGGCCAATGCTCAAGCCGCGTGCGCTCGAACCACTGCACCTGCCGTCCGTTCACCTCGGTCAGCGGACTGATCGACCTGCCGAACAAACGCAGGCCGTCGTGCTGCAAGTAGTAGGGCGCGAACAGCTGGCTGACATTCGGATCGATGCCCGTCGCGACAGTCGGCACGACTTCCGCGCCGGCGTTGGGCAAGCCGCGCCCTGTTTGATCTTCCGCGACCGAGATGCCATTCACGTCGGCCCCGCCCACCGGCGTGGCGCGCGGGCCATCCAGCTGAGGCGTCAAACCTTGCGCGGCATTATTGCCGGTACTATTTGAACCTGTGCCTAAGCCCGGCAATCGGCCACCTGTCACCGCCCACAGAAAGAGCAGCAGCAACAACAACACCAGGCCAACAACCAGCTTCGACGGCGCTTCGCGGTTGGCCTCGGCCCGCGAATCCCGGTAGCTGTCAACCGTCGCGCTAGCCACCTCCG
>JAFAYS010000231.1 GCA_019240175.1 Chloroflexota bacterium
ATAAAGACCGCAATTTCACCCGTGCCTCGCTCGCCACATTCATCAAAGCCGCCGATATCGCACTCGACGACTATCTGCAGCGCCTCGACCAGGGCGATGTTCTCTAATCGGGGCTCCTAGGTCAAGCTTCTTTAGTTGCTATAGTTGCTGTTCGCTGCCGGGGTCACGGTTCTCTCCGGGGTCGGTTGTCCGCCCCATCATGGGTGTCAGGGGTGTGATGCCGCGATGTGTGAAGCGGCCTGATCTGGCGTGTGCCAAGTCGGCCCACGGTCTGCACGCGGTTATCGCCACCCGCCGTCCCGGCAGGGACAGCGCCTCCGCCGGAGCGGAGCTGGTCGGTGCTCGTGCGTCAGGCTGGTTGAGCCTCACGCGTCCACCAGAACTCGGTCCCATCGACCCAGATACGATGCAGAATGATGGCGATCTTGCGAGCGACTGCAATGCAGGTTTTTCTCATGCCGATCCGTTTGACCAGGCGCATACCCCAAGCCTTCAAGGGTGAAAACCGCTGCACCTTGGTCAGCAAAACGTGGGCCGCCTCATACAAGCAGGTCCGGGTGAAGGCATCCCCGCACTTCGAGATCCGTCCCTGCCGGTCGGTTTCGCCGGATTGATAGCGCGTCGGCGTCAAGCCTAGATATGGACCGACGTCGCGCGCATGCTTAAATCGGCCAACGTCATCGACTGCGGACAAAAACGCCACCGCGGTGATGGGTCCCACACCAGGCACTGTCATGAGACGCTTCAAAGTGGTTTCACTACGAATTAGGTATCGTATTTCACGATCAATGCCCGCAACCTGTAATACCACCGCGCGCCGCACATCTGCCAGCTTGGCCACCAAACTGCTGATTATCGGATGTCCATCTGCCAGCTCCTCGGCCCGCCGTATCAGGGCATTGCTGTTACCTGTTCCGAGGATCAGGCCGAAGGTTTTCAACACGCCACGGATCTGTGCATCCAGTTCGGCCCGCATCGTCACCAATTGATGGCGAACCCCAAGCATGGTCCGGCGCTCATGTGCGATGACGCTTTTGGTGTGCACTTCGCGATACCATCCCATCCGCAGCATGTCAGCGAGGCCGCGCGCGTCGCCGCGGTCTGACTTCTTAGGACGTAGTGACAGTGCGGCATGCGCTTGTCGTGCATCCATGCACACGACGGGCAATCCCGCCGCGGTTAAAGCATGGAAGAGCCACGGTGAGGTTGCGCCGGTCTCCATCCCGACCCGCACGACGTGCGGTGCCTTCGTGCGGATCAATTGCACTAGAGATACAGGTTCCGCTGCGGTCTTGCCCTCGAACATGACAGCGCCTTTGCCATCGATTACGCATACGCTGATCTCCCGCAGCGACACGTCCAATGCGACATAATGCTCCATGATGATCGTTCCTCCAAAACTCATGTGCCCAGGCTGATCGTAGCCAACCCAGCGTCGGTGGAACCGCACGCCCCGATTACTCCATGTGTGAAAACTGAAGCGCAACGGATTCCGACTCGGGGGTGGCGCTCGTAGGATCGGCGCATGACGCACCTCGAGGGCCACGCCCGCCTCCAAACATTGCTTCTGCCGGAATCGCTGGACGACTATGTAGGCCCTGAGAACCCGGTTCGCTTCATCGACTCGTTCGTTGACGGGCTTGATCTCACAGTTGCAGGCTTCGGCCGGGTTCAGCCGAAGGAGACTGGGCGCCCAGGTTACGCCCCCGCTGATCTGCTGAAACTCTATATTTACGGCTACCTGAACCGGATCCGCTCCAGCCGACGACTGGAAGCCGAGACCCATCGCAACGTTGAGGTGATTTGGCTGCTGCGGCACCTGAAGCCCGACTTCAAGACCATCGCCGATTTCCGCCGCGACAACCGCAAGGCGTTCCGCCCGATGTTTCGCGAATTCGTTCTGCTGTGCCGCCAATTGGAGCTGTTCGGCCGAGAACTCCTGGCCGTCGATGGGACACGCATCAAAGCCGTGAACAACAAGGATCGCAATTTCACGCGGGCATCACTCGCCGAATTCATCAGGCTGGCAGATGCCAAGCTCGACGACTACCTCCAGCGCCTGGATACCAGTGATGCCGCCGAGCAATCGGCCGGCGGCTCGCGCGTCCAAAATTTATCGGAGAAAATCGCTGCGGTCCGAGAGCGCCGCGCACGATGCCAGGAAATGTTGGCGAAGCTTGAGCGCACCGGCGCAGACCAGATCTCGTTGACCGACCCGGAGAGCCGGGCCATGGCGGCCCACACGCACGTTGCAGTCGGCTACAACGTCCAGGTCGCTGTGGACACCAAGCACAAGCTGATTGTCGAGCAGCAGGTCACGAACCAAGTCCTCGACATGGGTCTACTGACCGAGACGGCGGAGCCGGCAAAACAGATCCTCGGCGCGGAGCAGATCGCGGTCGTTGCTGATCGTGGGTATTTCAAGATCGAAGACATTGAGGCCTGCGAGAAAGCTGGAATGGAGCCGTATGTGCCACGGCCTCAACGTGGTCCATCGGTTAGGGCAGGCCTGTTCCGGAAGGACGAGTTCGCATATGACGCGAAAACCGACACTGTTATCTGCCCAGGTGGCCAGCGCCTGTCGCCCTATTCCTCATCAGTCCTGCGCGGGCTCAAGAAGATCAACTATGTCAACAAACAGGCGTGTCGGGATTGCCCGCTGCGCTCGCGATGCACGAACAACAGCTTTCGATACCTCTCCCGCATGGAGAACGAGGCCGTGCTCGACCGAATGCAGGCCCGGCTGGCTCTGCGACCACAGGTTCTCGCGCAGCGCCGCGAAACGGTGGAGCATCCGTTTGGCACAATCAGACAATGGATGAACCAGGGCGCGTTCCTGATGCGCGGTCTGGAGAAAGTTCGCGGTGAGTTCAGCTTGACTGCGCTCGCCTACAATCTCCGACGGGTGCTCAACATCGTCAGGTTCGCTGAGCTGATGGATGCGGTGCGGAGCTGAAAGCCACGATCCGCACACACTTTGTCATGCCGCTCAACAAGTCTGTCGACGCCGAAGCAGCAGAGCGGTCCCTGATAGGACCCCACTGAGTGCCAGGCAGACAGGTTGGAGCCACCAGACAGCGATCTCAGTCGCCGACCCCAGCCTTCTCACACGGTCTGCTTGACTTATGCAACGGATGCGATTTTGAGCGGTCGTCCTTGTCCGAGCGATCAATGAATGGCGATGTTCGGAGGCACGCGCCAGCGTAGACCGGCGCGGATCAGGATCACGGCC
>JAFAYS010000241.1 GCA_019240175.1 Chloroflexota bacterium
TCGGGCCGGATGCGCTCAGCACGACCTATAACGGCCAGATCTACCGCTTCTGCTCGCCCGCCTGCCGCGATCTGTTTGTCGCGCAGCCCGAGCGCTACGTCTAAGTAGTCTCGATATTTTTAAAATGGATTAATTCTTTGACCAGTAGCGTGGTATCGTCTATAATACCAACATGACCTTACCGAGCATTGTCATAGACACTAACGTCTTTATATCGGCTCTACGTTCACAGCGTGGCGCATCCTACTTGTTGATGTCGCATCTAGATAGTGGCAAATTTATTCCAAATGTTTCTGTGCCATTGATCTTAGAGTACGAAGATGTGGCAAAACGGCAACTTAGTCATCTTACACTTACAGAACAAGACGTTGATGATATTCTTGACTATATATGCCAGATTGCGGTTCATCATCGTATTTTTTATCTTTGGCGTCCGGTGTTACGAGATCCTAAAGATGATTTAGTTCTTGAATTAGCAGTAGCTGCGAAGTGTGATGTGATCGTCACGTTCAACGTGCGTGATTTTGTTGGATCTGAGCAATTTGGCGTACATGTGATACCACCCAAAGTTTTCCTGCAACAGATTGGAGTATTACCATGACAACAATTAGCTTACGCTTGCCCGACTCACTACACGAAGCCGTTCGTGAGATCGTCAAAGAAGAAGGTGGTTCAATTAATCACTTTGTTACTCTGGCATTAGCTGAGAAGATAGCGGCATTAACCACTGAAACATATCTTCAGGAACGGGCGCAACGTGGAGATGCTGCAAAATTTCGTGCTGCTCTCACAAAAGTGCCAGATGTACAGCCTGATCAAGAAGATCAGATTTAGAGGCATATTCCAGGTAGCGTGTAGTAAATTGAGCTACGTTAACCTCAGCCCTTTCCCCAAGCACAACCAAAACGGACACGCCGTGTGACGTGTCCGTTTCGTGTTTCGAGCGATCGCTTTTACTGGTGCGCGCTCCTGCGGAAAAAGGCCGAGCGTACGCTGGGCTGCAGCATATATGCGGCGATCGCCAGCAAGATCGCCAGGCCCGCGTACGCCGCAGTGCCATAGACCAGCGTGTTCAGCACGACAAAGACCGCCTGCACGATCACAAACGAGAGCGTCGCGCCCCAGGCCCAGCGCCGCATGCGCAGCAGCCCGTACGCCAGCACGGTTGTCAGCAGCGCGCCGGTCAGCAGCAGCGAGCGCGGTAGCCCGGCCTCGTCCAGCGTGCTGGTCGGCACCAGCGAGCCCAGGCCGCCGGTAAAGAACGCGCCGATGATCAGCAGCGTTGCGATCGCGATCACACCACGTGGCATGCGCTGGGATGTTTGTTCAGCCATCTCTATTGTCATCTCAAATTACCATCTCAAGCGGCGAGGTGTTCGCTGAGCGCTACTGCTGGATACCACCTTCAGCCGCCCGCAAAATAATTCGATCGATCACCGACTCGACCGGTGCCCAGTCGTCGGTAAACGCCACAACCTGCGCCGCGTCCTGCTCTGTCCACTCGCGCAGCGGCAGCTTCGGCGGCGTCGAGCCATCGACTGCCTGCTCCATCACAAAGCGCAGCACCGGATCATCCATCTGCGCCAGGTTGGCCTTGAAGTTCGCCACGCCATCGCCGACCTCTTGCTTCACACCGATCACGATGCTGTTGCCGAACGACGGTACGTCGAGGATGAACACCTGCGGAAAGACCGAGCGCATCGTGCTGGCCAGCGCGTGCACCAGGCGATAATCGGTGCCGGGCTTGCCCGCGTTGACCACCGCCACACCATCATCCGCCAGATGCGCGTCGACCTCCGCGAAAAACTCGTGGGTCGTCAGGTGAAACGGAATATAGGGCTGGTGATACGCATCCATGCCGATCACATCATAGGTTTCCTGCGTCCGGTTGAGAAAAACTCGTCCGTCCTCGGTATACACCTTGTAGTTCGGCGACGTTTGATCTTCCATCTGGAAGTACTCGCGCCCAATTTTGACGATCTCGGGATCGATCTCGACCGCGTCGATGCGTGAGTCGTTGCCGTAGAAGGCCAAAAACTGCTTCGGGATCGTGCCCGCCGCCGAGCCGATCATCAGCAGGCTATCGACATCGTCCTTCGTGCGATTGGGATACACGTAGGACGCGATGTTAAAAAAATCCCACGGCCCATTGGTCAGCAGATCCGCAGTGTTTTTTGTCTGGCCGTAGCGCGTGTTAAAGATCGAGTGGATCGCCTGGCCCTCGTTCAGGATCAGGCCGATCTGCTCCGAGCCGTCCGGCCCGTAGTTGTTGCTGGCGACCTGAATATAGTTGTAGCTGCTCTCGGTCTCGTAGAGCGAGGTACAGCCCCGGCAAAACGGCTCGCGAATACCGCTCAGTCCCAGCTGAAAGAGCGCCAGCGCAATCACCGCCGGGATCGCCACCAGCGCCACACGCCGCCGCATACCGAGCGCGCCGACCACCACCAGCCCCAGCGCAAACACGTAGAACGTG
>JAFAYS010000256.1 GCA_019240175.1 Chloroflexota bacterium
CGTCGGCGCGATCGATGATGTCGCGGGCTTTGCCGAGGTTGCCGTGCATGGTGGTGATCTGCTCGGAAACCCTGCCGACGCCGGGGATCATCAGGCTTGATACTTCCTCGACAAAGGCATTCGCGCCATTGCCGATCCATACGCCGCCGGTTACGGCCTGGATGAACGAGCGCATCGGGGCAAGCGCTTGATCCTGCACGATGTTGAACTGCTGCATCAGCTGGGAAAGAACGTTATCCAGCACCTTGCGAGCTAATCGGATGAGAAGCTTCTGCACAAACGACATTAAAGTCCTCCTCTGTGTGACGGGCTCTGGTGGCTGTAGCCAGTTGCGTGGTCAGCGTCGGGCGCAGCGTCGTTAGAATTGGTCGGCAGATACCTTATCGGCCTCTTGCATATCCTTGATCGCGCCTTCGACATCGCCCTTGAGCTCGGTGAATTTCTCGGTGAGCTTGGAGATCGAAGGGTTGAGCTTGTTGCGAATCGCATCGACAAACGCCACGCCGCCACGGCCAAGCAGTGCGCCTTCTTCCAGCATATTCGAGAGCTGGGTCATCTCCTGCATCACGTCCTGGAGCTGCTCTGCGCCCTCCTGAAACGTTTTGGCCATATCGCCCGCCAGCCCGTAATCTAGCTTGATTTCGTCGTACCCGGCCATCCCAACCTCCTGATAATCTGATCTGCGCTACGCTCGGGGCATTAGGCGCTACGGAAGAGCGCGCTTGCCTCGTCTTCTGCCTGCTTAACGGTCTGGGAAATCTGCTTCGTCACCTGGCTGGCTTCTTGCAGCACCTTGTGCAGCCGGTCGGCGGCGGGCAAGACCTCGCTGTTCATCTCCTGGAAGAAGGCATCCGAGCCGCGACCGATCCAGCCGCCGTCTTCCAGCGGGCTCATGCTGCCCTTGACCTTTTGCAGCAGCTGCTGCACGACCTGGGATTGGTTGGCTAACCGGCTTGCGATCTGCTCAAGCTGGTCGTAGTCGGCCCTGATCTCGTCCGTCATGTGCTAACGCTCCTTTCGTGGTGGAGAATATGACTGGTGTGTGATTGGCCCGTCTTCTAAGATAAATGGTAAAAAGCAGAGCAAAATCTTGCACTTGTTGTCTGTATTTAAAAATCTTGATGGATTGCTTGGGATCGCGCATGGCAGGTCGTAGCCACGCAGAGCAACTGATGCTACTCAGGGTTGGGATCGCTGATCTGCGCTGGCGATGTCGACGTTGGGTAGGCCAGCGTGATAACTCATATTTCCTTGATCAAAGATTGCCCTACCAGGGTAGGTTTACCGCCGTGAGGGGTGAAAGATATGCGCAACCCAAACGATTCATCTCGGCGAGAAACGAATCGTTCGGTTTATGATCGAACCTATCAAGCGCCTACACGAGGAGGCATGGCATGTGTCGATACGGCTGCGGTGAGGTTTAGCAAGCGTTTTAAGTGTGGGCGAGGAGGCTTGCCATGCATGTATGTTACTTTGCAGGAGAATACATGATATCTTATCACCGCAATAAGACGTTCTTGCTGAGTTAATGTAACTTATGAATGTTATTGGATCGCCATTAGTGTATATGTGATATTCCAACTTGTCAAGACGGGATCGGATCGCAGCTAATCATGTTTGTACTGTTGATAACATCAAGGACAAATCTTACTGACTTGCCTGGTATTACGTGTATGTAGTTGCTGAAGCAGAGGTTATTCTAGCTAGGAGAACGACGTCTCAGGTGAAAAAGGTACGCGGCGTGCAAAATGCCGGGCCATGTTACTTAACATGGCCCGGCTGAGTCAATCTATCGATCAGGTATGGTGCAAGCGGCGCGGCTACGTGTCTTGTTTTTGTTGCAGCATCTTCTTGAGATCCTCCGCCGGCATGCGCTTGATCTCCCCTAACAGCCGGGCGATCTTCTCGACCTGACCGGGCCGCGACTCGCGCTCGACAATCAGTGCCGCCAGCTGAGCAATGGTCGGGGCGTGAAACACGCTCTGCACCGGCAGATCGACATGCAAGACCTGGCGAATCCGCGCCACGATCTGGGTTGCCAGCAATGAGTGGCCGCCCAGCCGGAAGAAATGATCATGCACGCCCAGCTGCCTGGTGCCGAGCACCTGCGACCACATATCGAGCACAACTGCTTCGACGGGAGTGCGCGGCCCGACCAGCTCGGGTGTCCCCTCCACACGTGACCGATCCGGCCTCGGCAGCGCAGCCCGATCGATCTTGCTGTTGGCAGTCAGTGGCAGCGTATCCAAAAGCATGATCGTGCTGGGAACCAGGTATTCCGGCAGCCGCTCTTTGAGGAAGGAGCGCAACGCAGAACCTAGAACTAAGAACCTAGAACCGGGATCAGGGGAATCTTCTAGGTTCTGGGTTCTAGGTTCTAGGTTCTGTTCCGGTACCACGTACGCCACCAGCCAGGTATCCGCCGATTGTCCGGGCTGCGCGCCTTCGTAGGCCACCACTGCGGCCTGGCCGACGTCTGGATGCTGCGCCAGCACGCTTTCGATCTCGCCCAGCTCGATACGAAAGCCGCGTACTTTGACCTGCCGATCGATCCGTCCCAGGAATTGGATCGCGCCGTCGGGTAGGTAGCGCGCCAGATCGCCGGTGCGGTAGAGCCGCGCTCCCGTTTGTTGGGAGAATGGATCAGGCACAAACTGGGCGGCGGTGAGCGCTGGATGGTGGAGATAGCCGCGTGCCACGCCGGCACCGCCGATGTACAGTTCGCCTTTGACGCCGATCGGCACCGGGTTGAGCCGGCGGTCCAGGATATACATCTGTGTGTTGCTAATCGGTCGTCCAATCGGCGGGAGCGTGACCGGCTCCGGCTGAGGCTGCACGTGGGTAGAGCTGGCCACCACGGTGGTTTCGGTGGGACCGTAATGATTCGTGAGATCGAAGCTCAAGCCCGCGTCTGGGTAGCGATGCAGCTGTTCGCCGCCGGTGAGCACGGTTTTCAGCGCGGGCAGATCCGTCAGTGGCAGCGCCAGCAGCGCCTCGGCCAGCGGAGTTGGCAGGAAGGTGTGGGTGATCGTGTGGGCGCGCAGCCAATCGCGCAGCTTGTCGGGCGCGACGCGCGTCTCGTCGTCGACGAGGTAGACGCTGGCACCGAAGGCCAGGTAGGGCCAGACCTCCCAGACAGCGGCGTCGAAGCTGAGGCCCGCGAGATGCGTCGCGCGGTCGGCGGCGGTGATGGCGTAGGTTTGCCGGTGCCAGTGCAGCAGATTATGCAGCCCGGCATGAGTCACTTGCACACCTTTGGGCGTTCCCGTCGAGCCGGATGTATAGATGATATACGCCAGATTCTCGGGCGCGATCGCGATCTTGGGATCGACGGAGCTGGCGGCCTCGATCTGCGCGCTGTCCGCATCCAGACAGATCGTGTGGATCGGCGTGCTCGGCTGGGGGCGCAGGCTTTGGAGCGTGATCTGCGCGGTTGTGGCTGAGTCTTTGATCATCCACTCGCGCCGCGCCGCTG
>JAFAYS010000291.1 GCA_019240175.1 Chloroflexota bacterium
AACCTGCGTCAGGACGCGGCTAAAAGCGTTGTACATATCGTCGCTGAATAACACGAAGCGCACCAGCGTGAGACCAGCGTGCTCGTTGAGGTAATCGATCACAGTGCGCAACGCGACTTCGGCTCCTTCGGCGATCGGATAGCCATAGATGCCCATGCTGATCGCCGGAAAGGCGATGCTTTGCAGCTGGTGCTGCGTTGCGAGTGCCAGGCTGGATCGATAAGCGCTGGACAGCAGCGCGGCCTCGCCGTGGTTGCCGTTCTGGTAGCGTGGCCCGACCGCATGAATCACATGACGCGCTGGCAGTCGGTAGCCTTTGGTGATCTTGGCCTGGCCTGTGCGGCAGCCACGCAGCATCATGCACTCGATCGCCAGCTCAGGACCTGCCGCGCGGTGGATCGCGCCGTCCACGCCGCTGCCGCCGAGCAACGACGAGTTGGCCGCGTTGACGATCGCGTCGACGTTCTGTGTGACGATGTTGCCGCGCGCCAGCTCCAGCACACAGCCGTTAATCTGCATCTGCATATCAGCGATCCCGTTCGATGCGTGCCTCGCGCCAGCGAAACACAAAGTCGCCCTCACGCCGCTCGGCCCGAAAGCGATACAGTGCCGCCGGTCGTCCGCCGCTCTCGCGCACCTGACCAACCGGTTCCAGCAGCGCCGCCTCTTTGATCTTGCGATAAAAATTGCCGCGATCGAGCTGTTCGCCCAGAATCTGCTCGTAGGTTTGTTTGAGCTCGGGCAAGGTAAAGACTTGCGGCAGCAGCTGAAAGGCCAGTGTTGTATATTCCAGCTTCGAGCGCAGCCGATCCACCGCAAAGCGCAGGATCTGATCGTGATCGAAGGCCAGCGGCTGCGGTAGCTCGCGCACCGGAAACCAGCGCACCTCTGAGCTTTCGTTGGAAGTGTGCGGCGTTTGTTGATCGGCGCGAACCAGCGCGAAGTACGCCACGCTGATCACGCGTGTGCGCGGATCGCGGCTGGGCTCGCCAAAGGTGTAAAGCTGTTCCAGGTATACATCATGCAGCCCGGTCTCTTCTTCCAGCTCTCGGCGCGCCGCCTGATCGAGTGGCTCGTCAAGCTTCACAAAGCCGCCTGGCAGCGCCCAGCGTTCTTGAAATGGCGGGTAGCTGCGCTTGATCAGTAGGCTGTGTAGCTCGCGCTCTTGCAGCGTGAAAACCACGATGTCAACCGTGACTGCAGGCCGCTGGCTGGCTGGTATCTCAAAAGCTGTATCCGTATTCTGCATGCTCTTCCTATTTGTGTAATTTGTACACAATCTATCATACGCCCTAAGGCCGTACCTGTCAAGCGCGATCGTGCGTTAGCATATACGGGACCAAAATTGTTGAACTTTTTTGTTGGTGCTATGATATTTATGAACATGATCCGATCCATTCACGCCCTCATCTGTTTACGACCCGATATTATGTTTACTGAAAGTTTATAGGTACGGATCTTGATATTTGTTGCTCGTAATTCATTTATTTGATTGCGCAAATACATGCGTTGCTACCCTAATCAGAACGATTATTGTCTAGTAGAGCGCATTCCATATCTTCTCGACATAATTCAATCGCAGAGGTGGTTTGAAAGGGGGAGATCGCTCCAAGGCAGGCTGGTCACGTCCCTGGATTTTCCAACGTCGTAAGTAAGGAGTGTCTGGTGAAGGTCTACTCGATCTGGCGATTGATGATGGTGTTACTGCTGGGCGCGCTGGCGATCCCGGCGGGCTCGGCGTTTGCGCAGGAGCGTGGCGCAAACTTGGTGGTGGAAGGTCTTACGGTTGTCACAGTTAACGGCGAGCGTCTGCCGGCCTCACAGCAGCGCGATACTGTGGTGCTGGTCGGTAGTGGCTTTGCCGCAAATGAGCTGGTTGGTCTGTGGGTAACCTTGCCGGACGGCTCGGTGATCGGTTTGGACGACAACGACCTGCGCGCCGATAACGGCGGCGTCTTCGGCATTGAGCTTGGCCTTGGCGCTGGCCTGCCTACCGGCAAGCATTTCTTCTCGGTG
>JAFAYS010000280.1 GCA_019240175.1 Chloroflexota bacterium
GGCGCTAAGCAGAAGCTGGTGGTATCACACATGATACTATCGCTGCCAGTGTTTGGAAAATATTCGGAGGATTCAGTGATTATCATCGGCACACACTTCTTCGCCTGGGGCTCGGATCGCGCGGGACAAGTCTCGCATTGTGCGCAGTGCGGCACCGTCGCGCCGTTTATTATCAAGAAAGGCATGCGCTTTATCACGCTTTTCTTTATTATTCCGTTGATTCCCATTAGCGGCGTCAAGCATATGCTTCAGTGCCCGAACTGCGGCACGCGCTATGCCGCCACGACGTAGCCAGGCAGAACGTTAGGCGGATCGCTGCCAGCCGCTGAGATAAGCCTGGATCGATTCGTCGAAGGCCGCCGAAAGATCGCCGCCTCGCTGAAGCTGCTCGTTCAGCTCAAGCATGACGAAGCCATGCACCAGCGCCAGTGCGCCGCGTAGCGCCGTCAATGAGCGCTCGGCACCAACCAGCGCCGCCATCAGCTCTTGAATCGGCAGCGCCAGCTGCTCAAGCGCCTGTTGATTCATCCGCTGCTCGGGCGCAGTGGTGGTAAAGGCCAGCATGTAGGTGCTGGGGTTGGCATGAGCAAACGCGCGATGCGCGCGTAGCAGGGCTAGCAGCCGAGCCTTGGGATCGTCGCCGGCCTCGCTCAGCGCGCGACTGTAGGCTGCAAAGAGTAGCTCATAGGTTTGGACGATCACGGCTTTGAGCAGCGCTGATTTGTTGGCGATATGCCCGTAGAGCGAGGGCGCTTTGATACCCAGCGTGGCCGCCAGCCGTGCCAGCGAAAGCTGTTCCAGGCCCTCTTGCTCGATCAGCGTCCGCGCCGTCTGCACGATCGTCTGATAGTCGGTTTGCGCCGGATAGGGCATGCTTATTCCTTACACGCGCTCTAGATGCGTATCTTTGAATCCAGTTGGATACTTCAGGCCGTAGCCCACCGCGCGATCCATCCCGATGTGTGCCAGCCAGATCAGAGCTAGCTGCAAGCCCAGCGGCGCACCAGCTAGCAGGCTGATCAGCGCCAGACTGAGCGGCAAGGCATAGGTATGCATCAGATTGTAGCTGATGCTGCCGATCGTTGGGCCGAGCAGATAGCCGAGCATTGCCAGGTCCGGCGCAAGCAGCAGCAGCGCAAACACCAGCCAGCTGTAGGATTGATAGCCATACAGCACGCCCGCGACGATCAGCACCGATAAACCTTCGATCCGCAGCAACAGCCCCGGCATACTCAGTCGCTGCGTTCCTAGCTTAGCAAGCATCATCTTATTTCTCCAAAACTAACGCATTTAGTCTTGAAGACTAATATACGTAGTCTTGGGCAATTTGTCAAGAGGTAGTTTGTGTGGCCCTCACCCCTGCCCTACGGGCATCCCCTCTCCCGCTACGGCAGGCGAGGGGATTTGTGGTACTTCCTTTTGTTCTTTTGTTTCTTTGTTCCTCTAGCCCGGTAGATCGGCCACACGCCACAGGCCAAGGCTTTTATCGGTGAACAGGCCGTCGCCTTCGCTACAGCTCTCATTGAGCAGCGCCAGCGGCGGCGGGAAATCAAACGGCGCGGCCTGGAAGTTCAGCACGCGCCAATCGCCGGTCGTAATCTCCTCGTTCGTGGCGCACAGCGGAAATGTTGTCGTCAGCAGATAGGTGATCGGATTGGCCCGGATGTTGGCCAGCGCGCGGCGAATGTCGGCAAACGAGAAGTGCACTAGGCAATCGCGGCACAGCAGCACATCGGCGGGCGGCAGCGCATCACGCGTCAGATCCAGCAGCAGAAACTCGCGATCGGGCGAGCTGTAGCGCCGCTGATTGGTCTCGACCAGCTCGGCCACAATATCAGCGCCGATATATTTGGCGATCGGCAACTCTAGCTGCTGCATCCAGCGACCATCGCCGCAGGGCAGATCCAGCAGCACCTCAGCGCCGAGCGAGGCCAAAAGCTCGGGCAGCGTTTGCCGCAGCTGCGCGGTTTGATCGTCGCTCGCGCCGGCACCCGACACCGAGTCCGGCCCGGACCAGTGATTGCTGGTGTAGATTCGCTCGAAGGTTTCGCGCAGCGAGTAGCTTCTGCCGTCGCGCTGCTGCTTCTCGAAGAAAAACGGGTCGAACGGCACGCTGGTTCTACGTCGATCCATGGGACGGCGCTCCTTCCGCAGCATCC
>JAFAYS010000398.1 GCA_019240175.1 Chloroflexota bacterium
GTCGCAGCTGGGCATTCCGCTGATCGTCGGCAATGATGTGATCCATGGCTACCGCACAATCTTTCCGCTCCCGCTGGCTGAGTCCTGCACCTGGGACCCGGCGCTGCTTGAGCAGGCGGCGCGAGTGGCCGCCGAGGAAGCGTCGGCGTGCGGCACCGACTGGATCTTCGCGCCGATGGTCGATATTGGCCGCGATCCACGATGGGGCCGCGTGGCCGAGGGCGCGGGTGAGGACGTCTTTCTATGCATGGAGCTGGCGCGGGCGCGGGTGCGCGGCTTTCAAGCGGCGAATCTTGAGAGCGGTCGCCGGATCGTGGCCTGTCCCAAGCACTACGTGGCCTATGGCGCAGCCGAGGCTGGTCGCGACTACAACACCGTCGATATGTCGGAGCGCACGCTGCGCGAGGTGTATCTGCCGCCCTTCAAGGCCGCCTTCGACGCGGGTGCCGGCTCGGTGATGAGCGCCTTCAACGATCTTAACGGCGTGCCGGCGACGGCCAATCCGCTAACGCTGCGCACGATCCTGCGCGACGAGTGGCAGTGGCAGGGCGTCGTCCTGACCGACTACAACGCGGTCGGCGAGCTAGTGGAGCATGGCATCGCCGAAGACGATCGCGCGGCGGCCCGGCTGAGTGCGCTGGCGGGCGTGGATATGGACATGATCACCAACGCGTTGGGCGCGCATCTGGCCGAATTGGTCGAAAGCGGCGAGGTGCCGGAGTCGGTGATCGACGAGGCGGTGCGGCGGATTCTGCGTCTGAAGTTCCAGCTCGGTCTGTTCGAGCGGCCCTACAGCGACGAGTCCCGAGTCGAGCAGATTATTCTGCGCGATGATTTTCGGACGATCGCGCTGGAAGTCGCGCAGAAATCGATGGTGCTGCTCAAGAATGACGGGCTGCTGCCGCTCGCGTCGTCGCTCAAGCAGCTGGCCGTGATCGGTCCGCTGGCCGACGACAAGGCCGCGCCGCTCGGCTGCTGGGCCGGCCAGGGTCGCGCCGATGATGTCGAGAGCGTGCTGGATGGTCTGCGCGCGGTGTGCGGCGACGATGTCACGTTGACGCATGTGCGCGGCTGCGACGTAAAAGGCGAGTCGACCGACGAGATCGATGCGGCGGTCAGTGCGGCTCGTGAGGCAGATGCCGTCGTGCTGGTGATCGGCGAGGACGCCAATATGAGCGGCGAGGCGCACTCGCGGGTGTATCTGGACTTGCCCGGCCAGCAGCAAAAGCTGGTCGAGGCCGTGGTCGCCGCTGGTAAGCCGGTGGTCGTGGTGCTGATGACCGGGCGTCCGCTGGTGATTCCCTGGCTGGCCAAGCACGTTGCCGCGATCCTGCTGGCCTGGCACGGCGGCATCCGCACCGGTACGGCGGTCGCGAATCTGCTGTTTGGCGCGGCCAATCCGGCGGGCAAGCTCACGGCCACTTTTCCACGCGCCGAGGGCCAGATCCCGGTGTACTACGCCCACAAAAATACGGGCCGACCGGCGCATGGCCCCGGCACGAAGCAGTTCGACGATCCGTTTCGCTCGACCTACATCGACGCGCCCAACGAGCCGCTGTATCCGTTCGGCTTTGGTCTTTCCTACACCACCTTCGACTACAGCGAGATCCAGATCGACACGCCGGAGCTAAGCGCGGACGGCACACTGAGGATCAGCGCTGTCGTGCGCAACACCGGTAGCCGCGCGGGCGATGAGATCGTGCAGCTGTATATCCGCGACGATGTGGCCAGCGTCACGCGGGCGGTTAAAGAGCTGAAAGGCTTTCAGCGCATCTCGCTTGAGCCCGGCGAACAGCGCACAGTCAGCTTTGAGGTGTCGGTGCAAAGTCTCGGCTTCTACACCCCTGCGCTAGAGTACATCGTGGAGCCGGGCCGCTTCACCACCTGGATCGGGCCGGACTCGACGCGTGGGCTTGAGGCGCGTTTCGTGGTGCGATCCTAATCTCAGTTTCGATCGACGAGCTGAGCCGCTGCTGGCAACTGTTGGCGGCGGCTCGCTGCTGTTATTTCCTCGTCGTGCCGATGTCGTCGTCGCTCACCAAGCTGTGCAACTTCCCAGTATTTGGTCCGTACCATATCTTTGCGCATTGTGATATGCTCTTGGGCATCCCTCCATGCCTCACCACCGAAAGGATAAGCATGAGTAACCTGTCAGAAGCGCTGTCAGCAGGGTCGGAGCCGGCCCACCAAACACCATCAGCACCACAGCGTCCCCTGGGCGTGACCCTGATTGTGGGGTACTTTGTGCTGTCGACCCTGGTCTACCTCGTCGCATTCCTCGCGCTGCCCTTCGGACTTGCTAGTAGCGAGTTGTTGGGAGAATCGCCGAGCATTATCGTGGCTTCGATCAGTGTTCCCCTGACCCTTTTTGTGGCATGGGGGCTCTGGCATTGCTACAGCTGGGCACGCACCGTGATCATCTGCGTTGGCATGCCTATGATCGCGCTTTCCTTGCTGGGCGGAACCGAGGATTTTAGAACCTGGGTGATGCTTGCGATTGTGCTGTACTTGTTTCAGCGCCGCATTGGTGATGTTTTCTCGCCCGCCCCTGCCCCGCAGCCATAATACCGAACGCTGGTTACAGAATCGTCTGTACTAGTTCGATCGTCGCATTGACAAGCGCGGCTGGCTCTGCTATCGTAGCGGGACGGCAATACTTCCCCTATTAAGGAGGCGACATAATGACCACAACTGCAACTGTTGACAATCTGGTGTCGCCCTTTCACTTGCTGAGCCGCAGCTAGCTTTCTCAAAGATTTTCATTTCCTGCAGCTGAGCCGTGGGCGACCCGTGTTGGCGCTCATTGCTTCGTGTTGCCGCAGAAGCCGTGAGCGTTCGCGCCCACGGTATATTTGTGTCTACCGTAGGTGCGCTGTGTTGGCGAACATTTCTTTATCCTGCGGAGACAACCGTGAACGACTACGACGAGACCTATCTCGACGATCTGGATTTCTACGAGGAACAGCTCAGCCGAAGCACGCGCCAGCGCAAGACCGCCAAGCGCAAGCAGAATTCCCGCCCCGCCGACGCCGCCGAGGTCATTAATCTGGCCGCAGGCGTGACCATGACCTACGTTCCGGCACGCTTCGAGGCCGAGTGGCTGAAGGCGTCGCTGGCCTCGTTCTACACCGACGAGATGATCAGCGATGTCACCGCAAGCGTCAAAGGCGGCAAGGAGGCCAGCGTGTATCGCTGCAAGGCCCAGCCGCACACCGGCGAGACGCTGCTGGCGGCCAAGGTCTACCGGCCTCGCCAGTTCCGCAACCTGCGCAACGATAAGCTATACCGCGATGGGCGCACGATCTTAACGCCGGATGGCCGCCCGGTTAAAACCACGGATCACCGCATGATGCGGGCGATCGGCAAGAAGACCACGTTCGGCAAGCAGGTTTCGCACACCTCGTGGCTGATGCACGAGTTCACGACGCTAGAGCAACTGCATCGGCTTGGCGCGGCGGTGCCCAAGCCGTTTGCCGTCAACGACAACGCCCTGTTGATGAGCTACTACGGTGACGCCAAGACCGCAGCGCCGACGATGAACGGCGTGCGGCTCGAAGCGCGCGAGGCGCAGCGGCTCTTCGCGGAAGTGCTGCGTAACATCGAGCTGATGTTGATGCAGGGGTTGATCCATGGCGACCTGTCGGCCTATAACATCCTGTATTGGGAAGGCAATGTCACGCTGATCGACTTTCCGCAGATTACCTACGCTGCGACCAACAGCCACGCTCAGGAGATCTTGCGGCGCGATATTACGCGTGTCTGCGAGTACTTCCGGGCGCAGGGCGTGGCCTCACAGCCGCATCAGATCGCGGCGGATCTGTGGACGCGCTACACTGAGAGCAATCCTGTCGAGGACTTGATGCCTACGACGATCTAGCATCGTAGGCTTGTTGGCGAAGTACAGCGCTTGCGGGCGCTGTATTTTGTTTTTCGGCACAGAAAAGCTATGGGGAGCCAAACAATGGACTATCTCGATCCTGAACAAGTCATTCATGAGGCCGACCGTGTGATTGCGGTGTATGGTGAGTGGCCGCCCTTTGGTGATTTTGAAGTCGTGCGGATCGTTTTTGATCGGTATCTGCCGGCGATTGGTGAAGGTCCACACATCACCGCTTATATTCACATGTGGCGGATCAGCGGTCGCACGAGTGATGGTAAGCATTTGTTGTACGACGCCCACCACGTTGTCGGCATCCAGTTTCGCAACGTGGTCCGCTATCGCATGGAGTGGTTCAATCACCAGAATGTGATCGATGATATTCTGATTGTGCAGGCTGAGGATGATCACGGCGCGACGGTGCTGGATGCCGTGCTGCCAAGTCAGTATGGTGTAGAGCTTGAGGTACGTTGCCGCAGCATTCATGTTGTCTCTGTCGAGGCGCAGCTGCCTCCTAATTCGGTTTATGCACCCGACGATCCGGCGGCCTGACGCGCGCTCCGTCCTCCTGCGGTTTACGCTCGACTCTGTCGTATGCTACAGTAACAGTACGTTTTAATCGCAGAAGGA
>JAFAYS010000683.1 GCA_019240175.1 Chloroflexota bacterium
GCGTCAGAAAATCGTCGGGCGCGGCGCGCACCGAGATCAAGCAGGGCGCGCTCAAGACGACTGTCTGGTCGCCCTCGTCGAGCGTGTGGCTGGAAGTGCTCAAGCAGGAGACCGGCAATACCAATGTCGCGGTATCGAGCAAGCCCATGCTGCTGACGCCGGTAGTGATCTCGATGTGGAAGCCGATGGCCGAGGCGCTGGGCTGGCCCAATAAGCAGCTTGGCTGGAGCGATCTGCTGGCGCTGATCAACGAGCCCGAAGGCTGGGCCAAGTATGGCCATCCTGAGTGGGGCAAATTCTCGTGGGGCCACACCGATCCTGAGATCAGCACGACGGCGCTTTCTACGGTGCTGGCCGAGTTCTACGCCGCGACCAATAAATCGCGTGGCCTGACCGAGGCCGATGTACAGGCGGATTCGAGCCAGCAGTTTCTGCGCCAGCTTGGCCTGGGCATCAAGCACTACGGCTACGATACCGTGGTCTTCTCCGAGAACATGAAGAAGTACGGCATCTCGTACATCTCGGCGTTTCCGATGGAAGAGATCACGCTGATCGATTTCAACAAGAGCGCGCCGCCGACGCCGCTCGTCGCGATCTATCCGCGCGAAGGCACGTTCTGGCACGATAACCCGTTCATCGTCATGGCGACGGCCACGCAGGAAGAGCAGGAAGCTGCGGCGAAGTTCTACGACTTCTTGTACAGCTCCGAAAGTCAGACCGCCGCGATGCAGTTCGGCTTCCGGCCCGCCAACACGCAGGTCGCGATCGGCGAGCCAATCTCCACGCAGTTCGGTGCCGATCCGAATCAGCCGCAGACTCTGTTGGAAGTGCCGCAGAGCAGTGTGCTGGTCGCCGCCAAAAACGCCTGGGCCGCCAACCGCAAGCGGGCGAATATTGTGCTGGTCGTCGATACGTCGGGCTCGATGCGCGGCGATAAGATCGAAGAGGCCAAGGCGGGACTTGAGCTGTTCCTTAGCCGGTTGCTCAACGAGGATCGGGTGGCGATGATCACTTTTTCGAGTACGCCTGAAGTGGTGGTGCCAATGGGCGAGCTGACGGAGAATCGCTTGCAGCTTCAGGGCGCGATCCAGAATATCGAGGTGACCGGCCAGACCGCGATGTACGACGCGCTGCGTGAGGCGCGCCGCGTGCTGGAGGCAGATATAGAAGATCGCAATCGCATCAACGCGATCGTGCTGCTCTCGGATGGCGCAGATACCGCGCAGACCAGCACTTTCCAGGATGTGCAGAACGATTTCAACGAGACCGACATTTCGATCTTCCCGATCGCCTACGGTGAGGACGCCGAAAAAGAAGTGCTGCAGCAGATCGCCGATTTCTCACGTACGCTGCTGATCTCGGGTGGCACCGGCGATATCAACAAGGTCTTCGAGAATCTGAGTCGGTACTTCTAGTTCGCTGGTTGTCGCTCTTTTGTGTGCCGGAGTGGTTCAGCCGCTCCGGCCAGCGTGGAAAGATTATGCGCGTTTCAATCCTGACCGCCGCCACTCGACCGCTGAATCTGCTGATCTTGTTCGTCTCGGTTGTCGCGGGACTGACGATCGCGCTCTGGCTGCTGCCGGTGGGTGTGGTCGCCTACGCGGCGTTGGCCGCGCTCACCTGGCTCGATCCACAGACCGCCCAGGCTGTCGCACCTCGCCCGCGCCCAATTCGTCCGCCGCGCGGCACGCCGTTTCAGCCCCAGCTCGACGCGATCGCGCGAGTCCACGGTCAGATCGCGCAGTCGGTCGCGTCGGTGGATGGGCCGCTGCGTACCTCGCTGGAGCGCGTGACCGGCCAGGTGGATAGTATTGTCGAGGAGGCGTACGGGCTGGCAACCAAGGGCCAGACCGTGGTTACGTATCTTCAGCAGACGAATCTTAGCGATCTCAATGCCCAGGTACTGCGCCTCGACACGCAGATCAAAACCACCAGCGACACGATGCTGCGCCAGCAGTATCAGGAGACGCGCGATGCGGTCGCGGAGCGGCTGAAGAATGCGCAGGCGCTTGGCACCTATCATCAGCGGATCGTCGCGCAGCTTGAAAATATTTGCGCCAATCTCGACAATGTGCTGGCGGAGACGGTGCGTCTGCGCGCCGCGCCCTCGGTGGATGCCACGGTCAACACCGATAGCGTCTCGTCGCGGCTGGCGGATGTGCGCGCCGATATGGACGCGCTGGGCCATATGCTCGATAGCGCCATGACCGGCGTGGCGTAGATCTTCCATCTTGAAAAAATTGACATAATAAATCGGCGGCGAGAATATTCTCGCCGCCGATTTGCTGTTTATGGAACTGAACGCTAGACGCCGCAGCCGCCGCCGAGCACCTTGGCGACCTTGCTTCCTTGCACTGTGTACAATCCAAGGCCGACGCCTTCAAAATAGCTTTCTCGGACCATAATGTCTAGCTTGCCGTCGCCGTTGAAGTCTGCGATCGCTGGGATGGTATAGCTCACCGGCGCATCGTTGGTGGCCTTGGGGTAGTAATTCTGTGCGATCGGCAGTGTTTGAACTTTGCCATTGATGATTTTGCGCAGCACTACTAGCGAGTAGTCGCCGGCTGCGGCGTGGAAATGGGTATTAAGCTGAGCACTTGTCGCGCTGATCACAACCTCATCGACGCCGTCGCCCTCGAGATCAAAGCGTACAATCTTGGTAATGCGCACATCAGGATTCGCGATGCCCTGCGCACGCAGGAGGTCGGCGACGGCCTGACGATAGACGGGCGTGTTGATGCTATGAGCGCGTAGCTTACGCGGTAGTGGGTTGTGGCTGCCACCAATCGCGGCAAACTCGGAGGTTTTGGGCTGAGGATTGAGACTCAGAACCTGGAGGCCATAGCAGAAGATGCCTGGCTCGGCAGCGGAGCCCTTGCTACTACCGATCTGTCCTGTGGTTGTATAGGTGCGATAGCTCTCGCCGCCGGACAATTGCTGCGCCGTAGTTTCCGCGTCGATCCACTTGCCATTTTGTACGCCGCCCAGCAGATGCGGGCCGCTGGCGATCGGGGTGATGCGTGGCGCTGCGGCGAGCGGCTGGTGTATGCCAATAAGTAGCCCTGCACTGCATATCAGGGTCGTGAGCTTTTTCCAGTGTCGCATACGTTCTCCTCATTCTCCTTATTCCTGCTATTGGTTCAGTATATGACGATCGATAGCAGCAAGGAATGAGCCGAGCATGAAAAACTTATGACTGTTCAATATCATAATTATTTGAATGTAAACGATTCGTGACATTATTGATTATAATGATTCGATCGTGAAATCTTTGCGACGAACTGGTTATAAAAAAGAGCTGCGAGGAATTCTCGCAGCCCTTTGAGTTTTGTTTGATTTGAAAATTTAGACGCCGCAGCCGCTGCCCAGTACATTAGTCACTTTGTTGCCTTGCACCGTGAACAGCTCAGCACCGCTGCCCTCGTAGTAGCTCCAATTGACCATGATCTCCATCTTGCCGTCGCCGTTGAAATCCGCGATCGCTGGAACTGTGTAGGTGTTGGGTGCGGCAAAGTCGATCGGTTTGAGATGATATTCTTCGGCCAGCGGAATCGTCTGGACTTTGCCGTTGATAACTTTGCGCAGCACGACCAGCGAGTAGTCGCCGGCCTTCACGCTCGGCTCGCTGGTATTGCCCCGCGTGGCGCTCAGCACAACCTCGTCCACGCCATCGCCCTCAAGATCGATGCGCACAATCTTGGTGATGCGCACGTCCGGCTTGGCAATACCCTTGGCGCGCAGAATGTCGGCCACGGCCTGGCGATACACTGCCATGCTAGTGTTGTGCAGGCGCGGCTTGCGCGGCAGCGGATTGGTCGTACCGCCAAAGGCCACAAACTCTTTGGCTTTGGGCTCGGGCTTCAGCCTAACGAACTGCGTATCAGTGCAAATGTCTTCCGAGGGCGAGACCGTAGCTGTGCCGCTGCCGATCTGTCCGGCTGTGGTGTAAACGCGGTAACGATCACTGCTGCTTAGCTGCTTGGCGGTGGTTGCGGCGTCGATCCACTTGCCGTTTTCGCTGCCGCCCAGCAGGTAGATGCCGCTGACGATCGGTGCGATGCGTGGCGCGGCGGCAAGCGGTTGGTGCAGCGTGGTCAGCAGCAGGGCGGCGAAGATCAGCGCGATGACGGGTTTCCTGAACGGCATAGCTAGGCGCTCCTTGAAGATCCTTAAATATTCTTTATTCAGCACGATTAACTAAATGCTACCTGGTAAACGAATCTTCTGATGGTGCGAGCACGTTTCTGGCCAGCATGATACAGCCATAGCCGATCAGCGCGCCGGCAACATTGAGGATCACGTCGTCGATGTCGGCCACGCGGCGCGCGAACAGCCACTGCAAGACCTCGATCGAGATGCTGACGAACGCACTCGCGTACAGCACAGCACTGGGCGCGCTGAGCCGTCTGCCGAGCGTCGGAACCAGCACGCCCAGTGGCACAAACGCGACGATATTTCCCAGCACATTGATGTTGAGCAGCAAGCCGCCACGCTGGATGCCGGCCATAATCGTTTTGAAGGGGATCAGATTGACCATCTGGATCGGCAGGCGACGCGTCGGGGCCATCGTCAGCGCGAACAGCACCAGCAGATACAGCGCAAGCAGCACCAGCGCGGGAATCGAATGACGCATCGCCGGGTTGACGATGCGCCGTTTGGGGTTATGGATCGGTGACCGCACGCTTAGCTGCCTGTCGGCAGGTAGAGAATCTGGAACTCGCCGCGCTGGGCTCCGGTCGCGCGGACACGATAGCGGAACTCGCCCGCCGCGTTGGTGCGCACCTGTCCAGGCCGAACCTGCTCCTGGGCTGTGCCCTCAACCGACAGCGCCACGCTGCCGCGATCGTCCAGCACCTCAATGCGGATCTGGCCGCGCTCGTTGC
>JAFAYS010000777.1 GCA_019240175.1 Chloroflexota bacterium
GCATTTTCACTCCTCGGTCGGCAACAAGATCGACGAGATCGAGCACTACCGCCGCTTTCGTGAGCGCCCCGACACGCCGCCGGCTCCCGATGGCCTTAAGATCCTGCTGGTCGGTGAGCTAGCCTACAACGCGGATCGGATTCTGGCGCTGGAAGAGCGCGGCCACAAGCTCTACGGCCTGTGGACGCCCGAGCCGGTCTGGTTCAACACCGTGGGACCGCTGCCCTTTGGCCATGTGGAAGATCTGCCGCTCAACGGCTGGCGCGAGGCCGTGCGACGCATCAAGCCCGACGTGATCTATGGCCTGCTGAACTGGCAGACCGTTAAATTTGTGCATCAGGTGCTGCTCGAAAATCCCGGCATTCCGTTTGTCTGGCACTTCAAAGAAGGCCCGTTCATCTGCTTCGAGCATGGCCTGTGGTCCGAGCTCGTCGATCTGTATACGCGCTCCGACGGACAGATCTACTCTAGCCCCGAGCTGTGCGACTGGTTCTACACTGTAGTTCCTGATCTGCGCGATCGACCGTCGCTGGTGCTGGACGGCGATCTGCCCAAGCGCGACTGGTTCTCGCCCACGCGCTCGCCGCGCCTTTCCGAGGCTGACGGTGGGATGCATACCGTGGTGCCGGGCCGTCCGATCGGTCTGCATCCCTGGACCGTCGGCGAGCTGGCCGAGCAGCAGATCCATCTACATTTCTATGGCGATTTCACGCAGGGCACCTGGCGCTCGTGGATCGAAAAAGCGATGAAAGTCGCCGAGGGCTATTTGCATCTGCATCCGAACGTCGATCAGCGGCGCTGGGTGGCCGAGTTTTCGCAGTACGACGCGGGCTGGGTTCATGTTTTCAAAAGCGAGAATCAGGGCGATCTGCGGCGCTCGAACTGGGACGATCTCAACTATCCCGCGCGGATCTCGACGCTGGCGGCTGCCGGCTTGCCGCTGCTGCAGTACGACAACCAGGGCGCGATCGTGGCCTCGCAGACGCTCGCCCGGCAGCTGGACATTGGCCTGTTTTTCACCGAGATGTCCCAGCTGCGAGAGCAGCTGCGTGACGAAAGCCGCATGCAGCAGCTGCGCGACAACGTGTGGCGGCAGCGCGATCAGTTCACCTTTGATGCGCATGCCGATCGGCTGATCGCCTATTTCCGGGATGTGATCGCGCGACGAGGCGCTGCATGAGCACTGCCGCGCATCCGCGTGTGTCGGTGCTGATGCCGACTTTTAATCAAGCGACGTTCATTCGCCGGGCAATCGAAAGCCTGCGCGCGCAAACCTTCACGGACTGGGAGCTAGTGATCGTTGACGACGGCTCGACCGACGATACTGCCGCCACGATCGAGCCGTACCGCGCCGACGAGCGGCTGATCTATCACCGACTGGCGCACAACGGCGGTTTAGGAGCGGCGCTCAACATCGCGACGGCGCTGGCGCGTGGCGAGTATCTAGCCTATCTGCCCTCCGACGATCTTTATTATCCCGAGCATCTCCTGCGGCTGGTCGAGCTGTTGGACGCGCGGCCCGAGATCGATCTGGCCTACGGCGGCGTGCGCTGGGGCTACCAGTTCCACGGCCCCACGCTGCGTGGCGACGAGCCGGTTGGGCGCGAGTCCGCGGCACTGGCAAACGTGGAGCCGGTGGTGAACACCGCAGCCAACGGGCACGAGTCGCGGCTGCCGAGCGGCAACATTCTGGCGCTGGTTCAGGTGCTGCATCGACGGACCTGGGAGGCCGAGATCTGCTGGCCGGTGCGCTCCGAGATCGTGTCGGATACGCTGGAGGCCGATTTTTGGCGGGCGCGGCTGGCGCGTGGCGCGTGCTTCGCCTACACCGGCGCGATCTCCTGCGAGTGGTGCGATCATGCCGACCAGCGGACCAAGCTGATCGCTGGGCGCACAGGCGGGCTGGCACGCTACCGCAGCTACTATGGCGTCGGGCGCGGCGTGTTTTTGAACTGGCAGCCGTCGCGCGGCCCGCAGATCGACGAGCGCGCGGTGTATGGGCGCTTCGCAGCCCGCCGCGAGCTGCCGACGCCGGATGGCCTGAAGATCCTGCTGGTCGGCTCGCTGGGCTTCAATCCCGAGCGCATGCTGGCGCTAGAGGAGGCTGGGCACAAGCTCTATGGCCTGTGGCTGCCCAATCCCGAGCCCTGGGATTCGGTCGGGCCGTATGCCTACGGCAACATCGAGAACATCGCCTATGATCGCGGCTGGGCCGAGCGTGTGCGGCAGATACAGCCGGATGTGATCTACGCGCTGCTCAACTGGCAGGCGCTGGATCTGATTCGCGCCGTGCTCGACGCCGACCTCGGCATTCCACTGGTTTTTCACTTCAAGGAAGGGCC
>JAFAYS010000908.1 GCA_019240175.1 Chloroflexota bacterium
TCATCAAATTGAGGCCAGCGCCTGATACATCATGCTCCTACGAGCCGAAATCTCATGGTTTCTGGTCCTCATCCGGCCACAACATCACACTGCGATACACGTTGCTCGGCTCGACGGCACGGTAGAGTCGCGCCTCGATCGGCCCGCTGCCGGGCTGCCGCGCCGAGAGCTCGATCGTTTCTTCCCAGCGATCATCGTCGTTGAGTGTGAGCGCGGGCCACTCGCGGATCGTGTAACCGCCGCGCTGCGCCACCAGCCGGTATGTTCCCGCCGTCGGGCCTTTCGTGATCACGCCGAGGCGCGCCGTGTGCGGCTGATTGCCGGGCAAGATCCAGAGCTGCACGACATCCGGCGCGGGATGTTTGGCCGCCTCGCTCCTGGCGATCGCGACCGAGCCGACGAGCGTGAGCGCCGCCAGCGCGAAGAGCGCCGCCTGGCCCCGGCTGGGCCGCAGCGCCGCTCGCTGCGGAGCGACGACTAGCACAGGCCGCCGCACGACCGCCGCCACGCAGCCGCCGAGGGTAAGGTAGCTCAGCAGCACAGCCCAGGTCGCGGGCCGCAAGCCCCAGGGCGTCCAGTTGAGCACAAAGCCGCCCAGGATCGTCACCACCAGACTCAGGCCCACGGTGTACAGCAGCCGATCCGTGCGTGGCAGCGTGGGCTCGGGAAAAAGTGCCGCCGTGAGCGCGTAACCCGGCAGCACCAGCACCAGCAGCATGCCCAGCACCAATCGCAGCACGCCGCCGTCCCAGCCCAACAGCGCCAATCCCAGCATCGCGACGGCCAGCACGCTCACGATCAGCAGATCGGAAAAATTACGGTTCACGCCACAGCGCTCCTACATCGTAAAATTGCAGATCGCCGCTGTCGAAGAGCCGATCGACGCCAGGCATGACCGCGAACTTGTCCAGCACGGTCCGATCGACCGGCGGCGTGTACGGCACGACCATCTTTTCCCAGCTCTCGTAGTAGTGCCCGTCGAGCGGCGGCGCTTTGGTGGTGCGCTGGTCCACGGCGAGGTAGCGGATGCGACCATCGCGCAGTGCCGCCAGCTCGTTCGGGCCGAGGCGTGGCGCGAGGAAAATCCCCGAGATCGAGACTTTGTCGATCAGATGCGTGATCAACCGCTGCTCGCCGTAGGTTCCCAGCAATGTCATGTTGATGCGATCGGCGGCGATGCGATTATCCGGCCCCAGGTAATCGCGCGCCCACTCGGCAGCAGCCAGGCCCTGCGGCTCGACCGAGCGCGTATCTGCGCCGACCATGTAGGGCCACGGCATGCGCGCCCACGGCGACCAGCCCGCGATCACGCCGCCGGCAAAGACGATCGCCACGTAGGGCGCGAAAACCAGTGGCTTGAGCCATAGCCAGCGCTTGAAGCGATCCAACCAGGCCGACAGCCAGCCCAAAAAGTTCGGCAGGCGCGCATGCTCAATGCCGAGCGCCAGCACGAGCGCCAGCGGAATATACACAAACACCGACGAGCGCGCCGAGATCTCCCAGCCGCCGCCGGTCAAACGCAGCGCCAGCGTCACGGGATAGGTCAGCGCGCCCAGCGCGAAGGTAAACGCGATCGCGCCTTTGCGGTAGCCAAGCCAGAACTGTAGCAGGCCCCAGGGCAGCAGCAGCATGATCAGGCCGGGCGCGCCCAGACCCGCCAGCTTTTCGAAGATCGGCACGGGCGTGCCAGTACTGGACTTGAACAGCTCACGGTCGGAGCCTTCGCCGCTGATCAGATTCAGCACCGAGCTAACCGCGCTGGTCAGATGCGGCGCGAGATAGCCGATCGTGATGCTCGACACGCAGATCAGCCAGACCACATTGGCCGCGATCACCAGCAGCATGATCGACAGCAGCTCCGGCTCGCGCGCGCCAAACCATTTGTTATACGCCCACGTGACGACCATCCACAGAATCAGAAACAGCGTGAGCATATACGAGGTTGCGTGATGCGTAGCGACAACCGCCCAGATCGAAATACCGGCCAGCACGGTCAGAATGTGACGCTGCTGGCCCGTGGCGCGGCGACGGCGCAGCAAAAAAAAGAGCACCAGCGTCGCCAGCGGCAGCGCGAGTGACTCGTAGGCAAACTGGCCGTCGAAAAACAGGTAGTGCGGATTGGCCATGTAGATCGCCGAGGCAACCGCCGCGATCCGCGTCGAGCCGCTGATCTCCTCGTAGAACAGATACAGCGTCAGCGTCAGCATCAGCCGCGCCACACACACGATCGTCGCGCCCGCCTGGAAGATGCTCATGCCGGTAAGTTGGCCCAGCGCGTTAGCCGCGATCTCCAGGCCGGGATACAGCGGCGAGACGGGCAGCAGCGAGTTTTCGCTGAACAGATGGCCACTTTTGAGAATATCGTTGGCGGTGCGCCAGTGCAGAAACTCGTCGAAGAAGGTGAAGCCCTGCGGACTATGCAGCAGCTTGGCCAGATACACGCCCAGGCCCAGCAGCAGCACCAGGCCGATCGCTTCCTGGCGCTTGAGATCGGGCATCACCAGCCGGGCCGACAGCGGCGCGTACATCACGGTCAGTCCGGTCCAGAACAACGTCTGCGACCAGGGCGTGCCGTAGCGCGCGCCGACATGTGCCAGCGCCACCAGCACCACGCCGATCGCGCCGATCAGGCTGAGCGCCGGCAGCCAGCCCCACACGTTAGCCTGCACAATTGCGCCAGATTGATTGCGACCGCGCAGCAGCGTTGCGGGCCGTGCGGACGAAACAACCGCTGAGCCGCTCGACTGTTTAACCCGCTGCACGTCGCTCGTTTCCGGCTGGATGCGGCTGGTAATCGGTATAGTCCACGTAGTCGTGCGCGCCCTCGAAGGAGATCACGCGCCCCGGCACGCCGACGACCACCGCGTTGTCGGGCACATCTTTGGTCACCACGCAGTTCGCGCCGATCGCCACATTGTTGCCCACATGCACCGCACCGACGATCTTCGCGCCCGGCCCGATATACACGCCGTCACCGATCACGGGATAGCCTTTGTTCTTGCCGCGATTGGACTGGCCGAGCGTCACGCCCTGGCTGATGTTGCAGTTCGCCCCGACGATCGAGCGGGCGTTGAAGTGGATATTGCCGGGATGGCCGATGTACAGCCCGACGCCAATCTGCGTGTCGAAGGGAATATTGATGCCGAACTTGTAGGTGTAGTGACGCAGAATAAAGCGAAAGATCCAGTAGATCGGCACCATCAGCAGCCGGGGCTGTTTATTGTAGAAAAACTGGCACAGCCGCAGGTAAAAGCTAAAGGTAAAGCCGGGGCTGAGCAGCAGATGCTTCCAAAACAGCT
>JAFAYS010001030.1 GCA_019240175.1 Chloroflexota bacterium
GGCTACACGGATGCCCTGGTGGCGCATTTTCTTACGGCGTTTACGCAGCCGCACGATGTGGTCTTTGACCCGTTCGCTGGATTTGGCACTACCTTAGTCGTCGCCGAAGCCATGCAGCGGGTGGCGTTTGGGATGGAGGCCGATGCAGCACGGGTTGGCTATGCGCAGACCTTGCTCGCCCATCCCGGGCGCATGATCCACGGCGACACTCGCTCCCTCTTGTCGTATTCGCTGCCGGCCTTTGATTTTTCGATGACCAGTATCCCGTATATGACCCAGGATGATCCTGACAATCCGCTCGCCGGCTCGACCATGCGCGGTACAGGCTATGCGGACTATTTACAGGACCTCCAACAGATCTACCGCGACATGCAGCGCCTCATGAAGCCTCACGCCCGGATCGTGATTGAAGTTGCCAATCTACGCAACGCGGCAGGCGTGACGCCTTTGGCCTGGGATGTTGCGCGTACTCTCAGTATGGTGTTGCAGTTTGACGGTGAGACGGTGATCTGCTGGGATCACTATGGCTATGGCTATGAGCACAGCTATTGCCTGCTGTTTTCCCAACGTCCCGAGAATCGTAGCGCCAACGGCATAGCATCCAACACATGAGTGGAAGCGATACCGGCTCCGTGGTGGTTCGTGCTAATCTGCGCGGCTGTCTCGCACGTGTGTGGGGTATCTCATTCAACTGCGCGACGACCGAGTAGCCAGGCTCAGCCGTCGCGCGTCTTGAGCATGTGCGGCATGCTTCTACGAGAGAATGTCGCTGCTGGCGACAGCCGGTGCCAGCGCCACCGCGATCTCGCCGGCCCACGCGTGGATCGCATCCCAATCCCGGAAATCGCCTTCGGGCACGCCGACCACTCTGGCGATCAGTCGCTCACCGAAGCCAAGATTCTGCCGGTCGAGCTTGCCCACAAAGATGCGATGATCGCGTACAACTACGTCGCCGAGCGGCGCTGCCAGCTTCTGCGGATCGTCGTGGGGCTGCGGGTCATCGCCGAGCGGGCCGCTGCTGAAGAGCCACACCGGCAGCCTGGCAAGTTCCGTGCGCTGCGTCTCGGCAAAATGTTTGGCCTCGGGCAGCCAGCTGCCGGCGTAGATACCGCTGCCAAGCATCACCGCGTCGTAGCCGTCGATGCTCGCAATCTCGCCCGCCTCCCGCAGATCGACCACAAGCTCTTTGGCGCGCAGATCCTCGGCGATAGCCTGAGCGATCTCGCGGGTGCTGCCATGTTTGCTCGCGACGGCAATCAAAATCGTCATTGTCTTCCTCCTGCTGATGCAGCAACACTGTGTCGCTCGCCTGTCTTTGTTCAAGATACGCCGACATCGGCAGCCGCAGGTTATGATCCTGCTACGGTATGGTAGTATCTTGTGACATAACACCGATCGACTACGCCGATCGCCCGGCGCTGTGCGAGCATAGAAGCTTGCACAAGGTTCTCTGTGCCGCCGGTCGTCCCATGCAAGGAGGATTTTCATGACTAATCGCTCCACACTCCTGGTTGGGAGCATGCCTTTTGAGAATGAAGAGCAGTGTATGCGCCGGGCGTTGGAGATGCTCGGCCCGCAGCTTTTCTCGCTGCCTGACGGCGAGATCGGCGAGAAGAGCGCGCAGTTTCCCGAAGGCAATCGCATCGCCTGGGTTATGTCTGCGATCGAGGTGCTGACCGCCGACCGCGACAGCTGGAAAGTCGTGCGCGAGTCCGTCCGTGGTCGCGACGGCATGCCGATCGACTATGACCACCTCCCGCAGCTGAAACCCAAACGCTCGACGAGTGAGCTGCCGCAGCATGTGCGGCTGGGCTATGACCGCTTCTTTGAGCGCAGCTACCCGCTCTTCAAGCAACTGCGCCGCGAGTATGAACAGCCGCACCTCAAGTTCCAGCTAGGGATTCCCACCGGCCTGGCTATGGGCTTTGCCTTTGCCAGCAAGCTGGATTGGCTGCGCTACACCAGCGCCTTTAACACGGTGCTGGCCCGCGAGGTCAACCAGGCGCTGGCCCAGGCCGGCGACGATCTGATCGTCCAGCTTGAGCTGCCGCCCGAGGTTTACGCGGCCTACCTTTTGCCGAAGCCGCTGCATCGCCTGGCGCTGCGCTCGGTGCTCGATCTGGTCGGCAAGATCACGCCCGGCGCGCAGATCGGGCTGCACCTGTGTCTCGGCGACCTGCGCAACGAAGCCGTGGTGCATCCGAAGACGCTGGATAAGCTGGTGGCTTTCTCCAACCGCCTGGTCGCCGCCTGGCCCGCGACGCATCGCCTGGTGTATGTGCATTACCCGTTTGCCGAGGGCGCGGTGCCGCCACGCTTGGAGGCCGACTATTATCGCCCGCTGCGCGACATTCGCTTGCCAACTGGCACCCGCTTTGTCGCTGGCTTTGTGCATGAAGGGCTCAGTCTGGACGACAACAAACGCGTGCTGTCCGCCATTGAGCAGGCGCGCGGCCAGACGGTGGATCTCGCCGCCTCGTGTGGCCTTGGCCGGCGCACACCCGCGCAGGCTGAGCAGGTCTTGGATC
>JAFAYS010000113.1 GCA_019240175.1 Chloroflexota bacterium
GCGGCGAGAAACAGCTTGAGGTGCGTCTGAAAAACGGCGAGACACGCACGCTCACCGCCGATCTGATCTTCATCAACACCGGCGCGCGGCCCAGCCAGCCGCCGATCGATGGTTTGGATCAGGTGCCCACGCTCAACTCCACGACGATCATGGAGCTGGACGCGGTGCCGCAGCATCTGTTAATTCTCGGCGGCGGCTACATCGGCCTGGAGTTCGGGCAGATGTTCCGGCGCTTCGGCAGCGAGGTCACGATCGTACAGCGCGGCGACCAATTGCTGGCGCGTGAAGACGCCGACGTGGCCGAGGCCGTCGCGGATGTGCTGCGCGAAGACGGCATTGAGGTGCTGCTGCAAACGACGACGCTGAGCGCCGCGCACGCCGACGGCTCGATCAAGCTGGCGGTGCGTGGCCCGGACGGCGAGCGCACACTGAGCGGATCGCATCTGCTGGTCGCGGCGGGACGCGCGCCCAACACCGATCGCTTGAATCTTGAAGCAACCGGCGTCGCGACCGACAAGCACGGCTTTGTGAAGACCAACGAGCGGCTTGAGACCAACGTCGCGGGTATCTACGCGCTGGGCGATGTCAAAGGCGGCCCGGCCTTCACGCACATCTCCTACGACGATTTTCGCATCGTGCGCACCAATCTGATCGAAAACGGCAGCGCGACGATCAAGGATCGGCTGGTGCCCTACACAGTCTTTATCGATCCGCAGATGGCACGCGTCGGACTAAGCGAGAGCGAGGCCCGTGAGCAGAACCGCAAGATTCGCATCGCCAAAATGCCGATGACCTCCGTGGCGCGGGCGCTGGAAGTCGACGAGACGCGCGGCTTCATGAAGGCGATCGTCGACGCGGAGAGCGAGCAGATCCTGGGCTTTACGATCCTCGGCATCGACGGCGGCGAGGTGATGTCGCAGGTGCAGCTGGCGATGATGGGCAAGCTGCGCTACACGGTGCTGCGCGACGCGATCTTCGCCCATCCAACGCTGTCCGAGTCGCTCAACAATCTGTTCTCGTCGCTCGAAGAATAGCGGAAGCTGAGCGCCTGAACCGAGGCGGCATCGCAGGGAATAACAAATGCTGTACAGGATGTGATACCGGGCGTATGCACTACGCCCCTACGATTGATAGCTACACAATTATGTAACGCAGACAATAATGGAGGAACTACGTGGAACTTGCGATGATCGGCTTGGGCAAGATGGGTGGCAATATGACCGAGCGGCTGCTGCGCGGCGGCCATCGGGTGATCGCCTATGACCGCAATCCGGAGGCGGTGCAGGGCGCGACGGCGGCGGGCGCAGTCGGCGTGACGACGCTTGAGGAGCTGGTCCAGCAGCTGAGCACGCCGCGGGTGATCTGGATCATGGTTCCCGCCGGAGCGCCGGTCGACAGCACGATCGCAGCGCTACAGCCCATGCTCCAAGCGGGCGACATTCTGATCGACGGCGGCAACTCGCTCTACAAAGATACGCAGAAACGCGCGGCGCAGCTCAAGGAGCACGGCATCGCCTATCTCGATGCGGGCACCAGCGGCGGCATCTGGGGTTTAAGCGAGGGCTACTGCTTGATGGTCGGCGGTGAGCGCGAGGCCGTGGCGCACGTCGAGCCGATCATGCTGACGCTCGCGCCGGAGGGCGGCTACGCGCATGTTGGGCCGAGTGGCGCGGGACATTTCACGAAGATGATTCACAACGGCATCGAGTACGGCATGATGCAGGCCTACGCCGAGGGCTTCGAGATCCTGAAGTCGAAGACGGAGATGAACCTGGATCTCCACCAGATTTCCGCGCTGTGGAACCACGGCAGCGTTGTGCGCTCCTGGCTGCTAGAGCTGGCCGAGCAGATGTTCGCCGCCGAGCCGGATCTGGCCTCGATCAAAGATTGGGTCGCGGACTCGGGTGAAGGGCGCTGGACGGTGCAGGAGGCGATCGATCAGGATGTGCCCGCGCCGGTGATCACGCTCTCGCTGATGCGGCGCTTCGAGTCGCGTCAGGACGAGTCGTTTGCCAACAAGGTTGTCGCGGGATTGCGGCATCAGTTTGGCGGCCACGCGGTTAAGCGCGAGTCCTGAGCCAATGTACAACGCAGCGGAGGCGCTGATCTCAGATCAACGCCTCCGTTGGGATTTAAGTGAGATATGTCAGCGCTGGCTACGAGGTGATCGCCTGAGGCAGCGCGGCGTTGTTGTTGAGCAGGTGCCGAACCACATCGAGCAGCGTGTCGAGATCAAAGGGCTTTTTCAAAAAATGCGCGCCCATGGTCGTAAATGACGCCTGCATCTCCTCCACCGATTTTGTCGCGGCGCTACAGATCACGACCGGAATCGCGGCAGTGGCGCTTTGCAGCTTGAGGCCTTCTAGCGTTTCCAGTCCGGTCAGGTCGCCGTCGAAAAGCAGATCCAGCACGATCAGATCCGGCGTTGCCGCCATGATCGTCGTCAGATCCAGCTGAGGCGTCGACTGAAGGGTTACTTCGTAGCCCTCGTCTTCAAACAGGTCACTATACAGCGCTAATAATGAAGGATTATCCTCAATCACAAGAATCCGCGCAGCCATTCGTCCATCCTTCTGTACTAAGCGTCTCTGGTTTTAACCGGAAGTTTGCGAACGAGGATACTGGCTGACACCATTTTAGCAGGCAAAACGAGTATTTTCGTGCTGCCTGCGCTCACATTCCTCGGCTATCCTCTGAGAAGAACTCTGAACAGGAGAAGCAGTGCTGCTAATGATTCGTGCTTTGGCCGCGAAGTACTAACAGAATTGATCTTCTGGCAGGTGTTCAATCCCGATCTGCAAGCCTTTACATAGAGCTATGAGCAGATGGAAAATCTCTGGTTGTATTGTACCGCTAATCAGGGCCGCCGGGAGACGGCAAAAACGCCGGACCACGACCGAGTTTGCGGGTCGTGACGGTCGTTGGGAGCGCGACGCGATCGATCAAAGTCTGCTATAGCGATCGGACCAAAGTCTGAAAAGATCCGACCATCGCTCCGCCGAGATCCTAACCTCGGTTCATTGCGAGGGCTGACGCGGCTCGGTAAGCTACTGCTACACCAACGCGCATTTTTTATAGATCAAGTTGGCTCGCCCGAGCAGGTTGATCGGCTCAGTGCAGCGCCGTGCGCACATACTTCAGGTCCAGGAAGGATTACTCAGAATGGCTCGTTCACTCCTCGCCCACCACCGCTCAACAGGTCTGCTCCTTGTCGTGGCGCTGCTGCTGCTCGCAGTTGCCACCAGCACTACCACTCCCGCCGCGCAGGCTGCCACGTCCAGCGGCTGTCTCAACGGCGATTTCCGGGTCACGCTGCCCAGCGGCCAGGTGCTATCGGGCAATACCAGCTGGAAGATCAGCCCATCGGCGCTGCCGGCCAATAGTCGGATCGCCATTCGTGGCCGCTACGTCGAGTTCGATGTCGATGTGTCGACGCTGGCCGCTTATAACTACACCCTGACCGGCGCGGCTAATCCTGAGGATCTGACCGGCGGCGTGCGCACAGTGCTTTTCGCCAGCAAAGTGCCGGATCTCGGCACTCGCAACCTCAACTCCGGCGAGCTTGAGGTCAAGCTTGCGCCACAGTCGCTGGAGCTTCGGCGCAGCGGCAGTGCGGGCAAGATGAAGATCCAGGCCAAAGATTGCGCCACCGGCGGAATTTTCCAGATGGAGCCGGAGACCGGCCAGAACACGACGATCACGCATACGCTGGCAGCTGGCATGTTCTACTTCAAGAATCCCTACACCGGCAAGATCAACTTTGGCAACGGTGGCCTGCTGCGCGGCAAAGATAGCCCGCAGGTCGCGACGCGCCTGTCGCAGACCGATACGGTCACAGTATGGAGCGTTGCCTCGGGTGGCCGAATGGGCGGCGTGCTCGGCGAGGATGCGGTTGAGTCGTCGGCGGGCGCTTCCGCCTGTACCCAGAACTGCCAGGCTCAGAACCAGATCCGGGGCAGCGTGCCGGTAGACGACCCCTACTTCAACTCATAGCGCTGCCTATACTCCGCTTGATCGCCGACGGGTCGGGTAACCGGCCCGTCGGTTGTGTTGCTGGCCCCGTATGATCTTGCGCCTCAATCGATCCTATCTCCCTTAATGCAAGATCCGTCGGTCTTTTTGCCACTCGTCGGGCTCAGCCGCCTAAGATTGGACTTAGGCCTAACGCCGAGCGAGACCAGCGCGTTATTGAGCCGCCTTCCAATCGAGAACAAAAAAACAATGTGCATGAACGCAGTACAGCTCTGTGTTCCTTGTTCTTGGTTCTTGGTTCTTGGTTCTTGGTTTCGCTGTTCTGCATGGTATGATTCGCCGTGTATCTTCGCCAGGAGCCGCTATGCTTGTGCTGATCGGTGCTCCTGGCTCACTTTATGGAATCGCCAGATCGCTGCTCGTAGCACTCAGCCCTGACGATCCACTTACGGCATGAATCAACCAACCAACCGCCGCCTAAGACGGCTCAATCTCACCCAGCGCTTTATGCTCGGCAGCCTGGTGATCCTGATCGCAGGCATGCTCGGCATCGGCTGGTGGGTCGGGCAGCAGATCGAACTTGGGGTTGTGCATCGCTCCGCCGCCACGACTGCGCTCTACGTCGACAGCTTTATTGCCCCCAATCTGCAAGAGCTTGCCCACAGCGACAGGCTCGAACCCGAGCACCTGGCAAATCTTGATCAGCTGCTGCATGCGACGACGCTGGGACAGCAGATTAGCGCCTTCAAGATCTGGAACGCCGAGGGCCGCATCTTGTACAGCGTCGATCCGGCGCAGACCGGCCTGGTTTTTCCCGTGCAGGGTGGCTTGGCCGAGGCGTTCTCTGGCACCGTCGCGGCGCGTATCAGCGATCTGGAAGAAGAGGAGAACGAGCGCGAGCGACTCGAACAATCACAGCTGCTGGAAATGTACAGCCCGGTACGCCAGACCGGCACCAATCAGATCATCGCTGTGGCCGAGTTTTACCATTCAGTGGAAGATCTTCAGCGTGAGATTCAGGACGCCCAGATCCGCAGCTGGCTGGTAGTCGGCGTGGCGACGCTGATCATGTATGTGCTGTTGGCTGGCTTCGTGAAGCGCGCCAGCGATACCATCGATCGGCAGCAGATCGCACTCAACGATCAGATCAGCCGTCTCACCGAGCTGCTCAGCCAAAACGCGGAGCTACACGATCGCGTGCGGCGAGCGGCGGCGCGCACCACCGCCCTCAACGAGCGCTTTCTGCGCCGGGTCGGTGCTGAGCTGCACGACGGGCCGATTCAGGATATCAGTCTGGCGCTGCTCCGGCTTGATCAGCCGCCGGCACACGCCAACTCTGTACCGGCGAAGACCGACAATAAGCAGCCTACCCAGCCGGAGATCATCCAGGAGTCGCTGCGGCATGCGCTGCAAGAAGTGCGTGGGATCGCCGCCGGCCTCAGCTTGCCGCATCTCAACGATCTCACGCTGGCCGAAACGCTCAGCCGCGCGGTTCGCGCCCACGAACGTCGCACAAACACCAGAGTCACGCTCACCTACGAACAGCTCCCAGACGTCGCGCCGCTGCCGCTGAAGATCACGCTGTATCGGCTGGTGCAAGAAGCGCTGACCAATGCGTATCGTCATGCAGATGGCAAGGGCCAGGCGGTCAATGTTGACTTTGACGGCGAAGAGCTTGTCGTTGCGATCAGCGATCAAGGGCCAGGGTTTGATACCAGCCATGTCACAGATTGGAGCCAGCATCTGGGCCTGGCTGGCATGCGCGAGCGAGTAGAAAGTCTGGGCGGCAGCTTTGAGGTCGCTAGCGTGCCGGGACGCGGCTCGACAGTGCAGGCGCGGCTCGCGCTCCACATCATCGAAGGTGCGTTTGAGTGAGGCGATCCAGAGCGGGACTGTGGACGATTATGACTGCCTGTGTAACTAGCGCGAACATCCAGCGTACAACTTTCTGTCTGCATCAACGTCCAGAGGATAAGGCAAGAACATGTTTAAGCGCAAGCGTTCTCAACCAGCAAGCCTGCATCCATATTACGATCTCGAAGATGCGCTCCAAGGAAAATATAAACGTCGCCGATGGTTTCTTGGGATACTCATCCTATGGATTGTTGGCATGGGCTTGCTGCTATACTCTCCACCAACATCATACATATCATGGCTTCATGCCGTTATCACTGTTGGCCTGGGCGGGTTTTTAGCCCTTGTTGTCCTCCTCAGCATATTCTTGATCTCAGAAAATATACTCTTTGGTCAAGAGCGTGAAGAGCAACGCCTCCTCAAGGAATCTCTCATCCTCTTAGCGCCCTATGCGGATGATCCGCGCACCTTGGAGTCGATCGCGATCCTTGCCGAACGCCGCAGCACACGTGTTCAGCTTCGCGCTATGGTACCCAGTCTCCTGGTGACCGGATTTGTGACGTTGGCCGTGGTAGACGTTAAGTCCAGCAACATTTTCGGTATTGTTTTAATGCTCTCGGTCTTTGGCACGTTCTTCTTCTTGCTTGAGCTGGGGCGAGCGCAGGCAGCAGGGATTATTCATGATGCAATTGAAATTGTGCGCTATGAGCAACATCGTAAACTGCAAAAGGGCGCTACGCCTAACCAACAACTCTTGGAAGCCCTTGTACTCACCAACAATGGGCATAAACCAGCTAAGTCCGGCTTGATTAAAAGCTAGCTACAATCTAACAAATGGGCAGAGCCTTACAATCGTGACAGATTTGGTATGCGGAGTGCAAGAGCGAGTACGCCTCCTGCACTCCAAAATAGTAATGCAGTGGAAAATTACTTCCACTGCAAAGGAACGTTACGGGTCATGTGTGCTACGCCCAGCGAATCAGGCCCAGCTCGTACTTGGTAGCCAGCTCGGGGTGCGACGGAATCACGCGCACGCCGTACACCAGACTGCCGCCGTGCTGCGCCGGAATGCTGCCCGTGTAGCGATACTTTCCGGGCTCACTCACCTCGGAGCGCGCCAGCTCCACCGCGCCAGTCTCGACCACATTCCAGTCCTCGTCGCGGCCAACCACCAGCTCGACGGTGACATCTTCAGGCCGGAGCGCGCCCAGCACCAGATCGGCTGTGACCTCGACCTGATCGCCGATGCCAAGCTGGGCTTCGCGCGGCCCTTGCACCTGCAGCGCAACCTCCTGCCAGTGCGCGCCGATCTGCTGCTTCCAGCTTGCCAGGCTGCGCGCCTTCTCGTAGCCGGTGCGGCAAAAATCGCCGTTGCGCTCGGTGGTTGGAATGTACAGCAGATTGGCGTACTCTTCCACCTGCCGCGTCATCGAGAAGCGCGGCGCGCAGCTGACGATCGCCTCCTTCATCACCTGCAGCCAGGCGTGCGGAATGCCGTCGGCGTCACGCTGGTAGAACGTCGAGACAATCTCGGACTCCAGCTTGTTGTACAGATCAGCGACATCCGCGTCGTTCTGCGTTTCAAGATCCTGGTACTCGCGCTCCTCGCCGATCGCCCAGCCGTTGGAGCCGGTATAGCCCTCGGCCCACCAGCCATCCAGAATCGAGCAGTTGGGCACGCCGTTGAGCGCCGCCTTCATGCCGCTGGTGCCACTGGCCTCGTGCGGACGGATCGGGTTGTTGAGCCACAGGTCCACGCCCGAAACCAGATACCGCGCCATGTTCATATCGTAGTTTTCGAGGAAGATGATCTTGCCGGCAAACTCGGGCGTGCGCGAAAGGTTATAGATCTCTTTGATCAGGTCTTTGCCCGGCTGATCGGCGGGATGCGCCTTGCCCGCGAACAAAATCTGCACCGGACGCTCAGGATTGCTGAGCAGGCGCAGCAGCCGCTCGCGATCGCGGAAGATCAGCGTTGCCCGCTTGTAGGTGGCAAAGCGCCGCGCAAAGCCGATCGTCAGCGCCTGCGGATTGCCGATGGTCTCGGTCTCAGCCAGAGCGTTGGGACCTTCGCCCAGCCGCGCGCGATGCTTGCGCAGATGCGCCCGCACAAAAGTGAAGAGCCGCAGCTTGCGCTCGTTATGCACAGCCCACAGCTCGCCGTCGGGAATATTGGCGATCGGCTGCCAGGTTGCGGCATCGCTGCGATGATCCTGCCAGTTGGTCGCGAGATACTTGGTGTAAAGATCGCGCAGCTCGGGTGCCAGCCAGGTCGGCGTATGCACACCGTTGGTGATATGCGTGATCGGCACCTCGTCTTCGGTAATGCCCGACCACAGAAATTGCCACATGCGCCGCGCCACAGCGCCATGCAGCTTGCTGACGCCGTTGTGCAGTGACGAGAAGCGCAGCGCCAGGATCGTCATCGAGAAGACCGTGCCCCAGGGCATGTTTTGCCGCGCCAGATCGTGGAATTGATCGCGGCTGAGACCAAGCGAGCCCCAGTAGTTGCTAAAATACTTGTCGATCAGATCGTAGCCGAAGACCTCGTTGCCGGCGGGAACCGGCGTGTGCGTCGTGAAGACCGTGCTGGCCCGCACGACTTCGCGCGCCACATCGAAGGAAAGGCCGTCCTGCTGTACCAGCTCACGGGCACGCTCAAGCACCAGAAAGACCGGATGCGAATCGTTCATGTGGAAGACCGAGGGCTCCAGGCCCAGCGCCCGCACCACGCGCAGACCGGCGATGCCCAGCACGATCTCCTGGGCAATGCGCAGCTCGTGGTCGCCGCCGTACAGCCGCGCCGACAGCTCACGATCGCCCGGCGCGTTGCCCGGCACGTCGGTATCCATCAGGTACAGCGCCACCCGCCCGATCTGAAGCTTCCACACCTTGGCGTAGACGCGCCGTCCCGGCAGATCGGCGTACACCTCGATCTCTTTGCCGTCCTTGCCGACCGCCGGCGTCGCCGCGACGCTGGCAAACGACAGCTTGTCGTAGTAGGCCTCCTGGGTGCCGTCGCGGCTGATGCGCTGCGTGAAGTAGCCCTGCGGATACAAAAAGCCGATGCCGACAAACGGCAGGCCGAGATCGCTGGACTCTTTGACGTGATCGCCCGCCAGCACGCCGAGGCCGCCGGAGTAGATCGGCAGCGACTCATGCAGGCCAAACTCTGCCGAAAAATAAGCGATCAGCGCGTCGGAGCGCTGCGGATGCGTGGTCTGGAACCAGGTATCTGTACGCTGCATGTAGGCATCGAAATCAGCCAGCACCGCGTCGAAGCGCGCAAGATACTCCTGATCGTTGGCCAGCGTTTCCAAACGTGCCGGATCAACCTCCGCCAGCATGCGCACCGGATTATGCTTCACTTTGCGCCATAGCTCGGCATCAAGATCCGAGTAGAGCGTGCGGGCCTCGGGCGTCCACGACCACCACAGGTTATACGCCAGGTCATACAGCCGACTAATGCGCTTCGGCAGCGTCGGAAACACGGCAACACGGCCTAGAACGTTCACAAAACCTTTCCTTTCAACAGCCTACGACCAACCGTCGCAAGTGATATAAGCACGGCCCGCCTGTGCACGGGTGGCGCAGCGGCGAGCCGGAAGAATGTGCAACTGTTTGTCTCACGGTCCATATTGACGGCCTGCATTATACTCGACGTTTCGGGTTCGTCGCGCACGAGCACCCATGCAGGCCGTTGGTCTAATTGTTGGTGAGCGGAATATACGTGGAGAACTGCGGCCCGATCGCGCTGGTCGGCAGCGCCCACAGCTCACGACCATGCTGGCCATCGTCGGCGGACAGGAAAATTCGCGACCCGGCCACGCCCAGCGACGACGGCGCGCCGGAGTCAATACCGGGCGCGAAATCTTGCACCAGCCGCGTTCCCGTTACGGTCCCGTCGGTCTTCCACAGCTCGTAGCCGCGCACGCCGTCGTCGGCCATCAGCAAGATGTTGCCGTTGACCTTTTGGCCAAGCTCGACGTAGCTGCTCGCCGGGCCGGAATGAATATCTTTCAGCAGTTGCGTGCCGGCGGCGGTGCCGTCGCTGCGCCACAGCTCGATCCCGTGCTCACGGTCGCGCACAACCAGCAGCAGCGCGCCATTGAGCTCCGCCAGCTGATACACCGGCGATACATGCTGGAATGTGCCGAGCTGTTTGATCATCATCGTGCCGTCCTCGGTGCCATCGGTGCGCCACAGCTCAGCGACTTGCGCGCCGCGCTGACCATGCTCGACGGTAAAATACATGTGCTGGTTGACGCGTACGGCGTGCCAAAACCGGCGATGGCTGGAGCCGGGATAGATCTCTTTGAGGCGCACCGTTCCTGCCGCAGTGCCGTCGGTCTTCCATAACTCCTCGCCGGGTCCGGTCGTAGAGAGCGTAAAGAGCGCCGCGCCATTGAACGGGAAGATGGTACGAATGCCATAGCTGCTATTGGGCAACGTAAAATCCTTCACCATCACTGTTCCCGCAGTCGTGCCGTCGCTGACCCAGAGCTGGCTCTTCCAGGCGTTATTTGCCACGTTGAGCAATAATTTGCCGTCGATCTTTTCCATCTGCATCACTTGTTCAAAATTCTGACTCGGCATCAGATCTTTGATCAGAACAGTCCCGGCGGCAGTGCCGTCGCTTTTCCATAGACCATCGCCCAGGTTGGCACTGATGGCGCTAAAAAAGAGCGTGCCGTTCATCTCGGTGAGGTTGCGGATAAGCCCGCTGGTGCTGGCTGGAGAGATATCTTTCACCAGCGTCGTGCCGGCCTCGGTGCCGTCGCTCTTCCACAGCGCATTATGCGAATAGCTGGTTGGAGACGCGAAGAACAGCGTTTGATTAACGGTTGCCACATCCAACGTCCACGGGAAGTACGGCTCATCTATGAAGAGCTTTTTGATCAGCTTGGTGTCGGCTTCGGTACCGTCGCTACGCCACAGCTCACGACCGTCGACGCCGTTATCGGCCACGAAAAACGCCCGCTCGCCAACCGGCTGGATCGTGGTTGGGTTGGACCATGCCGAGTGAGTGGTGCGGCCTTTGATCAGCGCCAGGCCTTGCTCCGTGCCATCGGTGCGCCACAGACCACTATTGGCATTGAAGTAGAGACGGCCTTGATGCACAAGCATCTCGGTGATGCCGCCGTCGGTCGCGCCTACCTCAAAATCCTTGACGAGCACTGTTCCTGTTGCGGTGCCATCGGTTTTCCATAGCTCCGCGCCATGCGCGCCGTCGTCGGCGACGAAGTACAGCACACCCTTCAGCAGCGCCCGCGCGACATCGCCTGGTTGACCGTTGATATCGGCAGGAAACGCTGCGCCGTTGCCATGAATATTTTTGACTACCACTGTGCCGGCGACGGTGCCGTTACTTTTCCACAGCTCACGCCCACTCACGCCGTCATCCGCAGTGAACACGAGCTGATTGCCGACGACTGCGAAGTTTGCCGGCTGCGACGAGGTCGTGTTGGCGTCGATGTTACGCACCATGACGGTTCCAGCAGCGGTACCGTCGCTTTTCCACAGCTCAATGCCATTCACGCCGTCGTCGGCTGCAAAATACACTGTGTTATTGATGCGTGCAAGATCGAAAACCTCGCCAAAGCTGCTCTCAGACGTGCCGTTGATATCTTTGATCAGCGTCGTGCCGGCCTCGGTACCGTCGCTCTTCCACAACTCCAAATTATCGTAGTGGCCCGTTAGCAGATCATCGGCGACGATAAAGAGCGTGCCGTCGACGTCGAGCATCGAGTTGACGAAGATCTGGCTGTAAACGCGTGTCAGCGCGCCGGTCGCGGGATTCAACTTCCACAGCTCGCCGACAAAGCCGTTCCAGAGGCCGAAGAAGAGCATGCCATTCGAAACAGTCAGCGCATACGGCTCGCTATACGGCGCTTGCGTGAGCATCGTCGTACCGGCGACCGTGCCGTCGCTGCGCCACAGCTGCAAGCCATGCACACCATCATCGGCGGTGAAGAAGAGCTGCCCACCGATCGACACAAATTCGCTGTGAAAATACGCATGACTATCGAAAGCACTGGAATAAAATTCAGTCAGCGCGTGTGTTCCGGCTGCCGTGCCATCGCTCACAAACAGCTGATCATTGTCGAATCTGGTGACCGCCGTGAAGAAGACGCGTCCGTCAGCCCCAACCATGCGTTGGACATTCGAGCCATACTCGTCGGGATTAATATTGGCGACCCGCTGAGTTCCCGCCGCAGTGCCATCGCTGCGCCACAGCTCATCGCCGGTGATGCCATCGTCCAGCGAGAAAAACACATTCGATCCCGCGCTGGTCAGCTCTTTCACACGCAGCGAGTAGCTACCGACAGCCGGCGCAATATCCTTGACCAGGTAGGCCGGCCCTGCTGTTTGGCCTGAAGAGGTAGCGGTCAATGAGCACGCCAGCGCTACCAGAAGCACCAGGGCGCGCCAGCGCCGGGATCGCAGCCATCGGGGGAAGCCGACCGAGCGGCGCGACGATCTGGCGGAGGGGAAGCTGGGGGATGTCATACGATTCCTCTCGTTGAAACCTGAGAACATTGGCGTGGGCCAGGCAGCAATGCTGCCCAAAGAAACGCACTCTACTGTACTCGTCCACCGCGCGCTTGCCAATGACGAAGCATTCCCAATGCGTCTAGTACCGATCTCGGGTCACGCTTGAGCGCCCTGACTCCACGCTGCCGGCGAGTCGGCGCATCCGGCGGCAGCTTGCGGCCCGTTGCGATACCCCCATAGCTCAGGTACAATGCTTCAAGCTACCGCGTCCCTATGAACTGGAGTGACGCACAACAGAGGCAACGATCCTCACATAGATCTAGGAAAGATAGCGTGAACCACCCAACGGCTATTTCACAAACATCCACAGCTAGCGCGATTAAATACCTGTTCAAAGCCATGCGGCCCAAACAATGGGTCAAGAATGCGTTTGTCTTTGCGGGTATTGTGTTTGCCGAGCAGCATCTTTTCACGAATACGTGGGCGCTCGCGAAAACTGGCGCGGCGTTCGTGCTCTTCTGTTTAATCTCAAGCTCAGTCTATCTGATCAACGATCTGGCCGATATTGAGCGCGACCGCCAGCACCCGCGCAAACGTACGCGCCCACTGGCTTCCGGCAAGCTTTCGCCCACGCTGGCCCGCACCACTGCGATCCTGCTCTCGCTGGGCTGTCTCGCCGGCTCAGCAGCGATCGCCTTTGCCGCCGCGCCCAACGACATGGGCTGGACCTGGTTTAGCCTGGTACTGCTGTTATATTTTGTGCTACAAATCGCCTACACCTTTGTGCTCAAAAACGTCGTGATCATCGATCTATTCGCGATCGCGGCTGGCTTCGTGCTGCGGGCGCTGGGCGGCGCGGCGATTCTATCGGTCACGATTACATCATGGTGGCTGATGTGCGTCTTGTTTCTGGCGCTGTTTCTGGGCCTGGGCAAACGCCGCAACGAGCTACAAGTGTTGGAGGGCGGCGCGGGCGATCACCGGCGCATCTTGCAAGAGTACTCGCCGCAGTTTCTGGAGCAGCTGCTCACGATCGACGTCGCCTGTACGATCATCGCCTACAGCATGGCAACCTTCACCGCGCCATCGGTGCCTAAGGAGCCGTATCCGTTCCTGATGCTGACAATCCCGTTCGTAGTCTATGCGATGTTTCGCTACATGTATCTGATTATCCAAAAAGGCGAGGGCGGCGAGCCAGCCGAGCTGCTGTTTCGCGATCGTCCATTTCTGATCTCGATCGTCGCCTGGGGATTGCTGGTGCTTGTGATCTTGATGGTCTCAGGGCAGCAGGGCTAGTAGACCCACGCCGTAGAAGATACACAGTCCTGCAGGTCTCAGGTGAATTCCTGAGACCTGTTTGTTTAAATTTGCCGCAATGCGGGCTACTACAGCCGCTCTTACTCTTTTCTCAGCTTCCGTTCAGCCTACGCTTAAACAGAGTTTATACAATTGGAATGTGCATCCGTAGTAGCGGTGCGAGACCAGTATTTTGACGCTTGGGGGAGAGTCAACATGCTGTGGATCGCACCGCTACACTTTTTAAGCAAGTGTCTCGGGGCAGCAATCATTGAACAATCGCAGATGATCGTTTAACAATAACGCATCTTCATGGACAGGGGTGTCCTACTATTCAGCACTGCTCCTTCATCGTTCTAGGGATACAACATCCCCTTACGTCGCATCAATGCTTGCCGCCGGAACGATGCCGATCCGTATCTATACAAGTGTCAAGCGGTGTTGTCCACAAAGGGATTGGTGTACCACTGCTGGAGATCCTGCCATTTGGTTATCGCCCATTCCGGGCCTGGCTCATGGTCTTTTGCGATCGTCTCAAAGGTTACCTTATAGCCGACCGGCAAGGTTTTCCAGTAGGTAACCTGCCAGGGCCGCTCTACGTCCCACTGGATCGAATCTAGCACCATAGCTTCGTGTTCATGCGTGTAGGGGTAGAGCGCCAGCAGTTCTTGAACCAGTTGGCGGTCCATAGCGGTCAAGGTAATAGTCTCAAGACCTCGTGTCGCATAGTAGCGGTCCCAGCTTGGGTGCGCGACGGCTTCCCAGCGCTGTGCACCCTGTTGGGTCAGCGCATAAGCGAGACGCGTATCTTTGGCCAACGCCGTCAGCAGGTCGTCGAGCGACGGAAGCGGGAGCACTCGTTCCGTTACATCGTCATCCACCCAATCGTAGATGGAGAAGTACAGATCGCCCTGCGTACCTAGTTGCTGCAACAACCGCGCCAACTCCTCGTAGGAGAGGCCGTGATGATCGCGATTCAGCATCAGCTCCAGATCATCGGGCTCAGCGCCCAGCCAGAACACGGAAAGCGGATGCAGCACAACCGATCTCAGAAGCCAATAGGTTGCTTGATCCATATTCATCACCTTGTTTTCGTATTAAATATTGTC
>JAFAYS010000300.1 GCA_019240175.1 Chloroflexota bacterium
TGGGCGCGCGTACTGGGCCGCTACGACACGTTTTCGCCGCTGACAGTCGGCGCGCTCTTCGCCTGGGGGCCGTCGTACATCTTTTTGCTGCGCCAGTTCTTTCTAACGATCCCGCGCGAGATCGAGGACGCGGCGACGATCGACGGCGCGAATCTGATGCAGACCTTTTTCCAGGTGATGCTGCCGCTGGTCAAGCCTGCCCTGCTGGCGGTCGCGGTGCTGAGCTTCAACGGCAACTGGAACAACTTTTTTAGCCAGCTGATCTACCTGAGCACACCCGAAAAGTTTGGTCTGCCGCTCGGCCTGTACCAGTTCAACTCGGCGCTCTCGGGCGGCGGCGAGGCACCCAAGTGGAACATGATGATGGCGATGACCGTGCTGATGACGATTCCGGTCGTGCTGCTGTATGTGCGCGCCCAGAAATATTTCATCGAGGGCATAACCGTTGGCGCAGTCAAAGGCTAAGCGTTTGAAAACAGCATCCATGACACGCATCGGCTCGCTGCTGGCGCTGATCGCCGTGCTGGCCGGTTGCAGCCAGCGCCAGCCGATCCAGCAGCCGGCCACGCCGCCAGCCGCAGCCATGCCGAGCGCGACGGCAGAAGCCTCAGGCACAACGATCGCGGGCGGAGCGGAGACGGCGATAACGACAGCCAGCAGCGCCGCGCCGGTCGCCGAGCCAATGGCCGACGGCCTGATCAATCTGGCGCATCTGAACCTGCTCTCGGAAGAAGCGCAGATCGACGGGCAGCCGGTGCTGATCACGCACATCTACTCGGAAGCGCCGCGCTACACCTGGGTCGATGCCTCGGGCGAGGGCATTGCCGCGCTCGACGATGTGGCGCGCGCCGTGATCGTGTACCTCGACTTCTACGCGGAAACCGGCAACGCGCGGGCGCTTGAGCGAGCGCGGGCGGGCCTGAACTTCACGCTGCGGCTGCAGGCCGACGACGGCGAGTTCTACAACTTTGTGCTCGATCGCAGCGGCACGATCAATCGCGACGGCGGCACGAGCTACAAATCGCTGGGCTGGTGGGCCTACCGTGGGCTGTGGGCGCTGGCGCGTGGCTACGCCGTCTTCAAAGATGTCGATCCGGAGTACGCCGCGCAGCTTCAGGCCGCCTATCTGCAAACCGAGCAGGCGCTGGCCGCGCGTATCGACAATGCGGGCACCAAAACCACGGTGCACGGCTTCGAGGTGCCGGCCTCCATTCCCGATGGCGCGGCGGACGCGACCGGCGTGGCGGTGCTGGCACTGGCTGAGTATCAGGCGACAGCGCCCAATCCCGAGACCGAGCAGCTGCTGACCACGCTCGCCGATGGCCTGCGCGACTACCAGCTCGGCAGCCCCGGCGAATATCCGTGGGGCATGCATCCGCACACCCTGGCCGCACCCGGCTTCTGGCACGCCTGGGGCTCGCACCAGAGCCAGGCCTTGGCCCGCGCCGGCGAGATCCTGAAACGCGACGACTACATCACCAGCGCCAGGCGCGAGATCGACAACTTCTTTGCCTGGCAGCTGGCCACCGAGCGCGTGCAAGAGTTCGGCGCGCTGCCGTTTCGCCAGGGCCAGCAGGCGTACGGCACCAACAGCATCGTGCAGGCGGCGATCAACGTCTATCGCGCCACCGGCGACCCGCGCTACGCCGCGATCGGTGGGCTGCACGCGTCGTGGTTCATGGGCAACAACATGGCGCGCACCGCGATGTACGATCCGACGACTGGGCGCGGCTACGACGGCATCGATCGCGAACTGGCGGTGAATCTCAACGCCGGCGCGGAGTCCACGATCGAGGCGCTGATGGCGCTTCAGGCCGTGATGGCGGTGCCCGAGGCCGCCAAATATCTGGAATACAAGCCGGCGGAGCAGCTCAGCTGGCGCGTGCTTGAGGCCGAGGATGGCCGCGAGATCGCGGGCAAGCCGATCTATGGGCGTCGCGGCTGGACCGGCGAGGCGCGCATCTCCGGCGATCGCTTCTACGAGCTGACCGACGACGACGCGGTTGAGCTGGACTTCGCGATCGAGCAGCCGGGCGACTATCTGCTCTTCGCGTCACACATGCGGCGCGCGGGCAGCGCAGCCTCGCTCACGGTGCAGGCAACCCGCGCAACCGCCACGATCACGATCGACGGCCAGCCCGACGAGTGGGACGCCGCGCCGGTGGTCGCTGTGGATACACCGCAGCAGATTCTGCGCGGCACGCAGAGCTGGCGCGGTCCCGAGACCGATAGCTTCCAGCTGCGCCTCCTGTGGGATGAGCAAAAGCTGTATCTGCTGGCCGACGTGCGCGATCCCAGCCACGAGCAGACCGGACGCGGCCCCGGCGTCGGCAGCGGCGATACGCTCTGGATCTATCTCGATCCTGAAGGGCGCGGCGGGCGGATTGGGGCCAAGCTGACCCTGGCGCAGACGCCTGGCGGGCCGGAGGTTTGGGACTGGAAGGCGGGCTTTCCGCTGCCGAACGCCGAGCTGGCCTGGGCCGAGAACGAGGGCGGCTACACCTACGAGGCCGCGCTGACCTGGGAAAGTCTGCGCGCGCGCGGCGTGGCAGACGGCCAAACCATGCGCGTCGAGGTGGGCCGTGGCTTCGGCGGCAACTCGTTCATGGATTTGAGCGGGCGCGATCCCGACTCGGCGGCAAATCTCGTGCCGCTGGCACTGATCGACACAAACAACGAAGTGGCCCAGCCGGCGGCAACCGCAACCACCAGCCAGGACCCGACCAGCGTGGCGCTTGGCATCCAGCTTGATAGCGGCGAGCGCTGGGTGCTGCCACAGGCGGTCTCGCCCGATCGCGATTACCTGTGGCTTGATCCCGTCACGCCGGCGCCGATCCGGCTTGAAACCGGCGCGCATACACTGCGTCTTAGCTATGCGGGCAGCGATCCCGCGCGCTCGGCGATCGTCGACGGCTTCTTGCTCCAGCCGGCTGTGGCGACCAAGCGCCTGACCGGCCCGGACGGCCAGCAGATCACGCTGAGCTACGATATGCGCCAGGGCGCGCTGAGCTGGACCGAGTGAGCGAATCAGATTTTATCCGGTGATCCGAAGGAGTACATGCGTGAGCGATACAACAATCTCTGCCTTTCACATGCAGCGCCTGGGTACGATTATGCAAGGCGATGCGGATAATCCCGACGAAGTGCTGGGCGTGCTGAACCCAGCCTGTTGTCGCGATCGCAACGGCGATCTGCTGCTGTTTCCCCGCATCGTCGCGGCGGGCAACTATTCGCGCATCGGCATCGCGCGGGTGATCTGCGACAGCGCCGGCACGCCGGTCGGCGTCGAGCGGCTGGGCTATGCGCTACAGCCCGAGACCGGCTATGAGCGCAACTCGCACACAGCGGGTGTGGAAGATCCGCGCGTCACGTTTATCCCGGCGATCGACGCGTATGTCATGGCCTATGTCGCCTATGGTCCGCTCGGACCGCGCGTGGCGCTGGCGATCTCGCAGGATGCGTATAGCTGGCAGCGGCTCGGGCTGGCTAAGTTTGCCAACGCCGCGCAGTATCACACCGACTTCGACTTTTATGTCAACAAAGACGCATATCTTTTCCCGGAGCCTGTGCGCGATCCCAACGGCCAGCCCGCGCTGGCGATGATTCATCGTCCGGACTACAACGTCAACTGGTGGAGCGAGGACGGCTTTCACGTGCAGCCGTCGGGCATTGAGGAGCACCGCCCGTCGATGTGGATCTCGTACGCGCCGCTCGAAGCTGTGCAGTCCAACCCGCGCAACCTGTGCTTCTGGTACGATCACCAGCTGCTGGCTACGCCCAAGTATCCCTGGGAATCGCTCAAGATCGGCGGCGGCGCGCCACCTGTGCTGACACCGCTGGGCTGGGTCACGATTATTCACGGCGTGGATGGCCGGATGGTGGCCGGCGTCGATCATCAGCCGCATGTGCGCTACACTGCCGGCGTGCTGGTGCTGGATCGTGACGATCCGCGCCAAGTGCTGTACCGCTCCACAAATCCTGTTCTCGCGCCCGACACCGACGAAGAGCAGCACGGCGTCGTCGATAACGTCGTTTTTCCAACGGCGGTCGATCTGCGCCCAGACGGACAGATCGACGTTTTCTACGGCATGGCCGATGCGCGGATCGGGATTGCGCGGATGTCAGTGCCTGACACGCTGCCGGCGGTGTAGTTTTTGGTATGACCACGCGCGGGAGCGCCGATCTCACAGATCGACGCTCCCGCGCGAAGTTGTTGCTCATGCCTGGGCGGCGATCAGGCTGGAAGCTGATTATCCGCTACCTCGTTGGTCGCTCCGAGCGGCGCTCGACAGCGTTTGCAGACGGTCCGCTCCGCGATGTTGCGTAACCCACACGCCGGACACACCTCTACTTTGCCAGTCAATCGCTGCGCAGAACGGTCGAGCCCACCCAGCCAGCTCACGAGTGTCGCGATCATGATCCCGGCCCCAAACAAGAAGTGCTGGCGAAGCTCGACGGGCGCGATCGTGCGGTGGACGAAGATATAATAGCCGGCGACGCCAGCGTAGACCATACTGGCGAGAGCAGCGAGACCAATCGCCAGCCACCGGCGGCGCGGGCGTGGGCGTGCCGCTTCCAGCAGCCGCAAACACCGATCGGCAAACAAAAGTGCCCAGCTACTCAAGAGCACGACGCCCCTTGGCAGCCAATCTTGCCGACCGTTCAGTGAATCAAGCACCGCAAATAGCAGGAGTACGCCGCCGCCCACCAGGATCAGGCGACGCAGCCAGGGTTGTGAGCGGAGGACAACAGCCACAACAAGCAGCACAACGCCAAGGATCGTCGCCGTGCACTGTAGCCACAGGCGGACCAACTGGGTCGTGGCGAACCAGTCAACGAGCAGAGCGAGAATACCGGCCACGGGCAGGCCGATGGCAACCACGGTAAGCAGATCTCTGATGAAGCGAGGTAAAGCGCTCCACAGTGCTAATAATTCGGGAGGAAGAGCGTCCGCTTCATCGGTGGAAGCTGGTGGGGGTGGGAGGTGTGAGGTTGACATGGGAATCCCTGATCAGAACAAGCTGGAAGACGATGGCGAGAAGTGTACCGCGAATATGTGAGCTGGTAAAGTGATATCTAGAAGCCTGGCCGCTCAACCAGCCGAGCAGGAGCACAAGCATAAAAACAGCCGGGCCAGAGTAAACACTCTAACCCGGCTGCTCGACGTCTACGTCAGCCGCCCGAAAGCGATCGACGCGCTACTGCTTTGGCAGATACACGTTGTAGCGTACGCCGCCGATTGCGACACCTTCCGCATTGGATTGCTCAGCATCGATGATGAACGGCTTGCCAGTAGTAGACGTCGTCAACGCCTCAAACGAAAGCTTGATCGGGAAGTATTTGCCTGGCTCAAGCATCACGCCGTCGAAGACCGCGCCCGCCGGATCGGTCAGCACGAACCGGGTTTCGCCGACGCGCTGGAAGCCTTGGCCCTTGCCGCCGCCCTGCAGCCAGCGATCCGTGACCTCACGGCCCAGATCGATCGTCAGGCGACCACGGCGCACGAACGGATCTTGCAGCTGCTCCTGCGGCTCGCGGAAAGCCAGTCGCTGCGGCGCAAGCACAGGCCCTGGATTCACAACGTCCAGATCCACGCCGACCGGGCTGCCGATGGACGGATACACATCTTCCATGTTGCGCTGGGCAATATTATTATTGTTGCGGATGCGCAATGTACCATCCGGGCCGGTGTACGCCATCGGATCGGTGCTCGAAATCCAGCGGACCTGGATACAATAGTGGCCCGCTTGCGTGATATTCCACGGCATCGCCACCGTGCGAACCTCGCCGGCCTGGATCGTCAGCGACACCGAGCCAATCAGCAGCCAGTCCGGCCACGCCGGACCTGTGCCGGATTTGAAAGCATAAAATTCGAGCGTGCCGGTGTCGGGTCCGAGTGCACGATTGCGGACATTGGCATAGGCATAGTTCAGGCCGAACTGCGGCGGCTGATGCGTCAGCCCAGCATCGGCGGCATGACGATTCCAGATATCCGGGCTGTGCCAGATCGAGGAGGCCGGATTGGGCTCGACGCCCGTGTCGCCCACATTATCCCTGGCCCACACATCGCCAGCCAGGCAGTAGAGCAGGCGGTTCGGCGTGCTGGGCGGATTGCCGGTGATCTTGTTGGGCGTGGCGCTCGCATTGATCCAGGAGGTGACCTGCGCAGGCGTCACGCTCGGATTGGCCTGGAGATACTGCGCGGCGCAGCCTGCCACATGCGGCGAGGCCATCGAGGTACCGTTGATCGTATTGGTGCCATTCGCCAGCCAGGCCGATTTGATCGCCGAGCCGGGAGCGTACCCGTCGACGCAGGTGCCCCAATTGGAGTAGCTGGCCTTGGCGTCGGTCTTGGTCGAGGCCGCCGTGGTGTACGCGGTTGCAACGCTCGCGGGCGAGAAGCTACACGCATCGACGTTGCTGTTGCCCGCCGCTACCGCCGTGAAGACACCCGAGCTGATCAGGTTGGCGACCGCTGTGTTGAGTGCCGTGCTCGAACCACCACCCAGCGACATATTTGCCACCGCCGGCTTGACCGCGTTCAAGCGCACATAGTCCACGCCAGCGATCACGCCTGCGGTTGTGCCCGAGCCGTTGCAGTCAAGCACGCGCACCGGATGCAGAGTCACATCCTTGGCCACGCCATAGACCGTACCGCCGACCATACCTGCGACGTGGGTGCCGTGGCCGTTGCAGTCGTTCAGGCCATTGCCATCAAGGATCGCTGTGTAGCCCACGCTCGACAGGCTGCTGCCAAAATCCGTATGAGGCGCAATGCCGGTGTCGATGATATAGGCGTGAACACCAGCTCCGGTGCGATAGTAGGTGAAGCTACCCGAGAGTGGCAGATTGCGCTGATCAATGCGATCCAAACCCCACGGATCGCCGTTCGCGTCCATGGGCTGCGTGACATCGGCCTTCACCACCTGATCTTGCTCAATGTAGGCGACCTGGGGATTGCGTCGCAGCGCGTTGAGCTGTCCCTGGTTCAGCTCCGCCGCAAAGCCATTGACCGCCGCCGAATACACATGCTTCGGCGTCGCGCCAACGTCTGAGGCGACCGACCCGGCGTTGATGCTCGGGCCATCTTTGAGCACGACGATATACTGATTCGGAACAGCTTTGCTGGTTGCGCGCGTCAGCGGCGCAAGCGCAGCCGTGGTTGGCTGACCAAAGACCTCGGGCGTGAGCAGGGCGCTCGCCATGAAGAGACCGGCGGTGAATAAACTGGCGAATCGTTTCATTCAGGATCTCCAAAACGTATCATGCCAATGGAGAAGTGCCGCGAATACAAGGTTGCACGCAACCATCGTGATGTACTCGCTTCTGGGGGGAACGTTTTGGGGGGAGCATTTGGGGGGAGCGTTTCAGGGGGACGTTGAACATCTGGTTCAGCGCGGAGAGCTAAGGTTCACCGCTTCTGCGTCGCCTCACGTCAGGCTGAACCAGTGAATATTTGAAACACCTCCTTTGCGTTGAGCCGAGCCGCGACATACTCGGTTTTTTACTTCTTGTAACTCTTAGACGCAGCAGAGCGTCTTAACCTTTCCTTACTTTGACCAATAATTTACTA
>JAFAYS010000552.1 GCA_019240175.1 Chloroflexota bacterium
GCGCGGCTTGCCCAAACGCTCGGCATGGTGCCCGTGAAACAGCGCGAACAGCCGCGCGTAGCTTGGCTCGCCCAGCCCGAACTCGCAGCGAATGCGGGCGGGATCGGGCTTGAGCACCAGCATCGGCGCGTGCTGAAGCATGGCCGCCAGGCAGCGATCCAGATTCGCGCGCTGGCTCAGGTCGCCGTATCGTCCGTAGAAATAGGTCCACATATAGGTGCGCCGCGTCATGGCGATGTTGGGGTGGGCGGAAAGCGACAGGCGCATCAGAGTTTTTCCGCTGCGGTCCGCGCCGCCGACAAAGATAGGACCACCTTCCATGCTGGTTGCTCCCTTATGCCTCACGCGCGGCCTGATTCATGACTTTGGCGGCAGGTGGCTGGCGTCGGATGGTTCCCGGAAAATGCTGCTGTAGCGATTCGATGCCACGCCAGGCGAGCATGCGCACGAGATTGAGCGGATAGTCCACGGCGGCGAAGGCTAGCCGCTCACGCGACGAGAAGCGGATCGGCTCCAGCTCGTAGCCATAGCCGCGCATCTGCCGTCCCGCGATCGCCTGCATAAAGGCCAGCTCACGCGGCGCGACCGCTCCACGAAAGCGCCCGATGTAGGCCGTGGTGATCGGGCTTTGATCCGGCGCTGCACCACCGCCGTACTTTTCGCGGTAGCGCGGCGCGCCCTGCATCGTCAGCATCGCCGTCACAAAGTCTTCGTCAAGGAACGCGCAGATCTCCCGCATTGTCGGCTCGGGTTGTGCGACCAGCGACTCGTAGCGCACCACCAGGTAGCGATTCGGGTAGCGCCGCAGATTACGGCGCGCCAGCCGCACCGAGTAGAGCCAGCGCGCGGTCGCGCCGCCGACGCGCATCTTGCCCTTGGGCCAGAGCGCCAGCGAGGCCTGGTAGCGATCGCGCGGATCGCGGACCATGTGGATCATTTTGGCGTCGGGATAGGCGCGAAAGATCTGGTCGGCGTAGCGCTCGATCAGGCCGCTCTGGTCGCCCCAGCGCGGCTTGTTTTCGCGCTCGGCGTAGTGCTGATGGAAGAGCGCAAACAGCCGGGCGTAGGTCGGCTGGCCTTCCCAGAACTCGCGGCGAATCCGCTCAGGATCGGGCTGGATGAAGCGCGCGTGCTTGTAGCGCAGCATCGCGGCCAGGCAGCGCTCGAAGTTCGCCGGATCATTGAGATTGCCGTACTGGCCGTAGAAGAAGGTCCAGTAGTTCGATCCCACGTCCGGGATCGCGATGTTGGGATGCGATACGAGCAGGGCGCGCAGCAGCGTCTTGCCGCAGCGATCCAGACCGCCGATAAAGATTGGGCCTCGCTCCATGATCGGTGCTCCCATGACGCTACTCCATCACCCAGCGGGCGAATGTTTGCTGATGCTCGATGATCCAGCGGGCCAGATCCAGCTTGCGCTGCGCCTCGTCCAGCCAGGATCGCGCGCCGGTCTTCCAGTAGCGCTGCCACAGCACGACGACGCGACGCAGCGTCAGAAATTGCCAGACAACCGGCAGCAGCGCAAGCTCGTCCGCGTCGATCGGGCAGCGCGTGCGATAGCCGTCGAGAAAGGCGCGGATCTGTCGCCGGCGAAAGCCCAGCCGATTGCGGGCGAACGACGGCAGCGCGGTCGCCAGATCGGTGAGTCGCCAGTCGAGTCGGGCCAGCTCGAAATCCAGAATCACGATCGGCGCGTTGGGCTTGAAGAACAGGTTGTACGGGCCGTAGTCGCCGTGGATGATCAGGCGTGGCAGCTCGGCTTGGCGCAGCGATTGGTTGAGCTGCCAGAGACGCTGCTCGATCCAGGACGCGTGGCTTTCAAAGACCTGCCGTGCCAGCGGATCGCGCTGGGCGGCAAGCTCGGGCAGCGCCTGCCTGATCCAGTTGATCACGTCGACGAACCACCACAGCTCGCGCACGCGCTCGCCGGAGCGCGAGATGAAGCCGTGCGGATGCTGGCCCGCCGGCGTGAAGTCTTTGAGCGTGGCGTGCAGCGTGCCCAGCGCCATACCGGAGGCGGCGATACAGCGGCGTTTCTGCGCGGGCGTCAGCCAGTACTGGTGATACTGGAAGTAGCCTTCGAGCACATCAAAGACCGCGTACATGGCCGTGTCACGCTGAATCAGCGTTTCGCCGTCGCTGGTAATATTGACGCGCGGCGCCGGCAGCTCGATCTGCGCCAGATGCCGCAGGATCGAGTGCTCGTGCAGGATCGCTGCCGGATCGACCGTCGCCTTATAGCGCTTCACCAGCTTTTTGCCCGCAGTCGTCGGCACGATCACGCACTTGCCGCGCCCCGCGCCAGCCGGAGCCTCTGGCGCGCCCTGCGGCTGCCAGCCGTACTCAGCCAGGCTCGACGCGACCAGCTCGGCACCGAGCGTGGTGGACGTGCGGCGCTCCACCAG
>JAFAYS010000426.1 GCA_019240175.1 Chloroflexota bacterium
CTGAATAAGGATACGTTGTTCTTATGCCAAAGCTCAAAACTCACAAGGGCGCACAGAAGCGCTTCAAGGTGAACGGCGCAGGCAAGCTCATGCATCCCAAGGGCATGAAGAGCCACTTTCGCCGCCGCCGCTCGCAGCGCGTCAAGCAGCAGCTCGACCGGATGCTGGTGACGGATAAGACCGTTACGAAGCGCCTGAAGAAGAAAGTGCTGCCCTACGGCGCCTAAGCTCAACCGGCGTGTGCCGGGTTAGTACGATCTGACTGTAACGTGTTCGACGGCAACCTTAACGAGACATGTCTGGTCTGGCCGTTGGAGCATGAATTTCGACAAATCTTAAGACAGGGCTGGCGTACTGGCTACGCAAAGCTCACTCCTACTCTTAAGAGTGTCCAAAAGGAGCACAAGGTATGGCTCGCGTAAAACGCGGCATGATGGTGCGCAAGCGCCATAACAAGCTACTTAGACAAGCGAAAGGCTATCGAGCGAATCGTAGCCGCAACTATAAGGTCGCGCACGAGCAGGTAATGCGCTCGCTGGCGTACGCTTATCGCCACCGCCGCACCAAGAAGCGCGACATGCGCCGCCTGTGGATCGTTCGCATCAACGCTGCGACGCGCCAGCACGGCTTGAGCTATAGCCGATTCATCAGCGGCCTGAAGCTGGCCGGCATCCAGATGGATCGCAAGCAGCTCGCCGACCTGGCAGTGCGCGACGCTAGCGCGTTTGGCCAGATCGTCGCACAGGTCCAGCGAGCGATCTCGGCCTAGAACACGCAACGCATTTGAGCGTGATCACAAGCACCAAAAATCCGCAGATCAAACATCTCCGCTCGTTGCTGACCAATCGTAAAGATCGGCGCTCCGAGCGGTTGTTTGTGATCGAGGGTGTGCGGCTGGTGGAGGAAGCGTTCCAGGCGCAGGCAGAGATCGCGATCCTGGTGTACAATCGTGAGCAGCTGACGCTGACCGAGCGCGGCGCGGCGCTGATCGAGCAGTTTGTAGGTCTGGCCCAGGCCTACGAGGTTGCGCCCGAGGTGCTGCAGGCTGTGAGCGATACCGTAACGCCACAAGGCGTGGTCGCGGCGGTACGCTGGCCGGAGCTAGAATCGCCGATGTACGGCGTGGTGCTGGTGCTGGACGCGCTGCAAGATCCCGGCAACGTTGGGACGCTGCTCCGCTCGGCGGTGGCGACCGGCATCGGCCAGGTGATCTGCACAGTTGGCACGGCAGACGTTTACAGCCCTAAAGTTGCGCGGGCCGCGATGGGCGCGCATTTCCGGCTTGCGATCGCGCAAGATGTAAGCTGGGACGACGCGCCGCTGATGCTCAGCACTACCGACAACGTGTACGCCGCCGTCGCCGAAGCATCAATGCCCTACTACGCCGCAGACTGGCGACAGCCCTCGGCGCTGATTGTGGGCAACGAGGCCAACGGTGTCAGCGCAGCCGGGCTTGAGATCGCGACCAAGCAGATCGCCATCCCGATGGCTCCCGGCGTCGAATCGCTCAACGCAGCAGTTGCCGGCAGCGTGATTCTTTTCGAAATGCAGCGCCAGCGCAAGCTGGGCCGCTCTTAATAACGAACAAACGCCGATCAAGCTGCATTTATAGCAGCACACAGCGTATAACAGGCGACGACGAAGCGAGGATAGACGGTAGGCCGTCAGAGAGCGCCAGGCCAGAGGCTGCGAGCCAGCGCCGGGACCGCCGCTATCCGTTCCCTTCCGAGCCGACGGGTGAACGGGTGAGAAGAACCTAGAACCCAGAACCTAGAACCTAGTCTTTCGTTTGGTTCTTGGTTCTAAGTTCTTGGTTCTCGCCCCTAAGTAGTCCGCTCCGGCAGCCCACCGTTACCAGGGCTACGAGTGAACGCGCGGCGATTCCGCTTGGCGGAGTTGTGCGACGTGTTCAGAAACAGGGTGGTACCACGGGCCGCACCTCGTCCCTGACGAGCGTGCGGCTTTTTGTTTGTTGCGCTTTCGGATCGTGAAGTGCTGCGCGCAGCCTGATCCGAAAGGTGAGGCAAGGAGGTAACTGTGATCGAGCAACTCGAACAGGTGGAAAAACAGGCGCTAGCCGAGCTGGAAGCGATCACGACGGTCGAGTCGCTGCGTACCTGGCGCAGCACCTACCTGGCGAAGGTCGGGCCGATCGCCGAGATCAGCCGTGGCATGGGCAAGCTCAGCGCCGAGGAGCGACCACGGGTTGGGCAGCGCATCAACGCCGTCAAGCAGTCGCTGCAGGGTGCCTACGATGCCCTAGAGCAGAAGCTGATCGCCGAGCAGCGCGCTCGTGAGCTGGAGCACGATCGTGTCGACGTGACGCTGCCGGGCCGTCCCGCTCCGGCTGGCAGGCTGCACCCGACGACGCAGACGCTGCGCGAGATCGAGCGGATCTTCTCAAATCTGGGCTTCACCGTGTGGGAAAGCCCCGAGGTCGAGACCGACGAGTATAACTTCGGGCTGCTGAACTTCCCGCCGGATCACCCGGCGCGCGATATGCAAGACACCTTCTTCGTGAAGATGCCGCCGGGCAGCCCCAAAGTTGTGATGCGCACGCACACGTCGCCGGGGCAGATCCACGCGATGCGCAAGTTCGCTCCCGAGCCGGTACGCGTGATCCTGCCGGGCAAGTGCTACCGTATGGAGCAGGTTACGGCGCGCTCCGAGATGATGTTCTATCAGGTCGAGGGCCTGGCCGTCGGCGAGAACATCACCATGGGCGATCTCAAGGGCACGCTGCAAGAGTTCGCGACGCAGATGTACGGCCCCGAGGCGACGATTCGCTTCCGCCCGTCGTACTTCCCGTTCACCGAGCCGAGCGTCGAGGTAGACGCGCGCTGCTTCTTGTGCTCGGGCAAGGGCTGCCGCATGTGCAAGTACAGCGGCTGGCTTGAGATCCTGGGCGCGGGCATGGTGCATCCCAATGTGCTGCGCAACGGCGGCTACGATCCGGAGCGCTTCAGCGGCTTCGCGTTCGGCATGGGGCCGGAGCGCATCGCGATTTTGAAGTACGGCATCGACGATATCCGCTGGTTCTGGAGCGGCGACCTGCGCTTCTTGGAGCAGTTCTAAGTTGGCCTCGCTAGCCCACAAGCCGATCGCGGGCTCGCAGCGGCACCTGTTGAGCGGCGTCACTGCGGATCGCTGGCTGGCGGCGCTGATCGTGGCGCTGCACGTGACGCTGGCGCTGGTGTGGAGCGTCGTGGTGCCGCTGGGCGAGGGACCGGACGAGCCGGCTCACATGCGCTATGCGATCTTTCTGGCCGAGGCGGGAAGCTTGCCGGTGCAGCGGGCCGCGCCCGAGGTCAGCGACGTGCCGGGCGAAGGCCATCAGCCGCCGCTGGCCTACTGGCTGCTTCAGCCGGTCACGCGCTGGCTGCCGCCCGAGGAGCGATTGCTGGAAGTCGGGGCCAATCCCGAGTTTCGGCTGAGCGGCGGCGACGAGCCCAACGCTTTTTTTCGCTCCACGCGTGACATCTGGCCGTATGCGGGTGTGGCGCTGGCGTGGCATCTGGCGCGCGGCGTTTCGGCGCTGCTGGGCGGGATCACCGTGCTGCTGACGTGGTTGACGGCGCGGCGCTGTTTTCCCGGGCTGCGCTGGCTGGCACCAGGCGCGGCGGCGATCGTGGCGCTCAACCCGCAGGTGCTTTTCTCGCACGCGCTGGTCTCGAACGATCCGCTGCTGATCGCGCTGGTCAGCGGCCTGGTTTATGCCAGCGTCGCGATCGTGACACAGCGGCAGGAGGCGGAGATCCGGCGGCAGATCCGGTGGCCGGCGGTGGCGGGCGTGCTGCTGGGGCTGGCGCTGATCACCAAGCAGAGCGCGCTGGCCTTTGTGCCGCTGCCGCTGCTGGCGGTGCTGCTGCGACGTGACGGCCTTGGACGCTGGCTACGTGAGAGCGCGCTGGTGCTCGGGCTGGCGGTGGTGATCAGTTTTTGGTGGTACCTGCGCAACCTGCGCGTGTACGGCGACTGGCTGGGGCTGGAGTCGTTTCAGCAAACCTTCGCGCCCGGCGGCATCGGCGAGTTTACGCTGCGTGATTGGAACGGCGGCTTCTGGGGCCTGCTGCGATCGAGCTGGGGCACTTTTGGCTGGCTGACGCTGCCGATGAACGACGGCGCGTATTGGGCTTTTGCGGCCTTCCTCGCGCTGGGAGCGATCGGGTTGCTGGCGGCGCTCGGCGCTGGCTGGTGGCGCGCGCGACTCGATGTCGCGGTGGTGCTGGCGGGCGCGGTTGGGCTAGCCTTCGCCTGGACGATCATGTTTGCGCTGGTGGCGGGCGCGGTCGCCTGGCAGGGGCGCTTCTTGTTTCCGGTGCTGCCCGCGCTGGCGGTGCTGCTGGCCTGTGGTCTGGGTGCGATCTTGCCCCGCCGCAGCGCGCTGTGGACGCTCATCGGTCTACTGCTGGCGCTGGCGATCCTGTTGCCGCGTGGCCTGATCGGGCCGAGCTACCAGTCGTATGTGCTGCCGACGCAGCCCGCGACAACCGGCAACATCTATGGCCGGTTCGACATCGGCTGGAAGCGCGGGATCGAGCTGCGCAACGTCGAAATGCCGCGCGAGGCGCTCACGGGCGATACGATCGACGTGACGCTGTTCTGGCACGCGCTAGAGCAGATGGAAAAGCCGCGCACGATCTTTTTGCATGTGCTCGATGATGGCGGCGAGATCGTGGCTGAGGCCAACGCGCAGCCGCTGGACGGCAAGTTCCCGATCAACGGCTGGGTGCGCGGCGACTGGATTCGCGATCCGAAGCAGATCGAGCTGGCAGGCGTCGCGCCGGGAACGTATCGCCTGGAGATCGGGGTGTGGGACGAGGCGACGACGCAGCGGCTGGGCGTGTACGATCGCGACAACAAGCTGTTTGGCGATCGCATCGACGCTGGCACAATCGTCGTCAAGCAGCGTCCGGCCTCGCAATGACATAAGATTTTTCCACCAGTCGCAGGCGCTGTGGCTGCGGACTTTGGAGGAGGTTATATGCGTGTTCCTTTATCATGGCTCAAAGAATACGTCGATATCACGCTGTCGCCGGAAGAGCTGGCGACGCAGTTGACATTGGCGGGTCTGGAAGTCGGCTCGATCGACTATATTGGTGTGGAGGCTGCGCCTGGCTCGGCCTGGGCTCCCGATCTCAGCGGCTCAGAGCCGCCCGAGCATATCCCGTGGGACGCTCAGAAAGTCGTCGTGGGCGAGCTGCTTGAGGTGAATCAGCATCCCAACGCCGATCGGCTGACGGTGCCGGTGGTGGGCTACGGTGAAGGCCGCTCGATCGCGGTGGTGACCGGTGCGCCCAACATCAAAGTCGGCATGCAGGGCGAGAAAGTCGCGCTGGCGCTCACCGGCGCGAAGCTGATCGACGGCCACAGCGAGACGCGCAAATGGGTCACGCTCAAGCCGACCAAGCTGCGCGGTGTGGCCTCCGAAGGCATGGTCTGCTCAGAGCTTGAGCTGGGCTTGTCGGAGGAGCACGAGGGCATTCTGTTCCTGCCCGACGATGCGCCGGTCGGCACGCCGCTGCGGGAGTACATCGGCGATGTGGTGCTCGACATCGATCTAACGCCGAATCTGTCGCGCGCCCTGTCGATCGTCGGCGTGGCGCGTGAGGTCGCGGCGATCACTGGACAGCCGCTCAAGCTGCCCGAGCCGCAGGTGGTGGCCGAAGGTCCCAGCATCGAAGGCCGCGCCAAGGTGACCGTCGAAGATCCGCAAGATTGCCCGCGCTTCACGGTCGGCCTGGTCGAAGGCGTGACGATCAAGCCGTCGCCGTGGTGGATGCAGCAGCGCCTGCGGCTGGTCGGCATGCGCCCGATCTCGAACATTGTCGATGTGTCGAACTATGTGATGCTTGAGTGGGGCCAGCCCTCGCACGCCTTCGACGCCGACACAATCCAGGATCGGCATCTGATCGCGCGGCGAGCCAAGGCAGGCGAGAAATTGCGCACGCTCGACAATCAGCAGCGCCAGCTTTCGCCGGAGCAGATTGTGGTCGCCGATCCGCGCGGCGTGCAGTCGCTGGCGGGCGTGATGGGCGGTGCAGAAACCGAAGTGACCGACGCGACGCGCAACGTGCTGCTCGAAGCGGCGATCTGGAATCCGCCGGTGATTCGCCGGACGGTCCAAGCGTTGAAGCTGCCCAGCGAGGCCTCTAAGCGCTTCGAGCGCGGCGTCGATCCCCAAGCGCCGCCGGTGGCACTGCGACGAGCGCTGGAGCTGCTGCGTCAAGTGTCGGGCGGCACGGTAGCGCAAGGTCTGGTAGATGTGTACAGCCAGCCGTGGCAGGCGCAGCAGATCGAGCTGACCTGCGCTGAGGTTCGGCGGCTGCTCGGCATCGAGCTAAGCGCGGCACAGATCGCGGATCTGCTGTCGGGCCTAGGCTTCGAGTGCGAGGTCGGCGTGGACAGCGTGCTGGTCGTCGTGCCGTCGTATCGGCTGGACGTGACGATGGCGGCGGATCTGGTCGAGGAAGTGGCGCGCATGTACGGCTACGAGAAGCTGCCCAACACGCTGCTGGCCGACGAGCTGCCGCCGCAGTACGTCGACGAGGTCCAGATTAGCGAGCGCCGCGTCAAGGATACGCTGGTCGCGTGCGGCGCGCAGGAGGTGATCACCTACTCGCTGACCAGCCTGGAAGTTGTCGAGACGCTCAACGGCACCGCGCCTGATGCGTCAGAGTACCTGATGCTGGAAAATCCGATCGCACCTGAGCGCTCGGTGTTGCGCCGCGATATTCTGCCGGAGCTGGCGCAGGTGCTGGCCGACAATCTGCGCGAGCAGTCGCGGGTGGTGCTGTTCGAGGTCGGGCGAGTCTTCCATCCGCAGCCCAGCCGCACGCTGCCGGACGAGCCGCGCCGGCTGGCGCTGGCGCTGGCGGGACAGCGCAACGTTGTTTCGTGGCACGAGGCCGATCCGCCGCTGCTGGATTACTTCGATCTCAAGGGCATCCTGGAAACGCTGCTGGAGCGCCTGGGCGTCGATGCGCAGGTAACGTTCACGCCCGCCGACGATGCGCGCTTCCATCCGGGCCGCTCGGCGTACCTGATCCAGACGGCGGAAGGCACCAGCCTCGGCGTGCTGGGCGAGCTACATCCCGACACGCGGGATCGACTGGGTCTGACCGTGAGCCGTGCGGTCGTCGCCGAGCTAGATCTTGACGCGCTGCTGCTGCTACAAATGCCGCCGCGCTACCGCGTGATCCACCGGCCACCGGCAGTCTACCAGGACATCGCGGTGATTGCGCCGACGAGCGTCACGGCGGAGCAGGCGCATCGGGTGATCCAGGCCGCTGCCGGCCCGCTGCTAGAGCATGTCAGCCTCTTCGACGTGTACACCGGCGCGCCGATCCCTGAGGATCAGCGCAGCCTAGCCTTCCGCATGAGCTTCCGCGCGGCGGATCGAACGCTATCGGACGCCGAGATCAACAAGATCCGTGAGAAGATCATCCGGCGCTTGCAGAGCGAGCTTGGCGCGACGACGCGCAGCTAAAACCGTTGGACACAGAAAAGGCCCTCACCTATTGAAAGGTGAGGGCCTGATCGTTTTTAACCTGGCTGGCTTTTATTGCCGAATGAGCGGCAACCAGACTTGCTTGGTCAGCGTTGGCGGTGTGCTGGGCGACGGGCTCGGCGATATGCTGGGCGATGGGCTCGGCGACGGGCTGCTGGTCTCGCTGACGATGATGCTGATGTTGTTGCTGAAGGCATTCGCCGTCACAATCAGCTCGCGACCGTTAGCAACCGCGATGCCCTCCGGGCCGTCCGCAGGCGGCTGGCCAGTGCGATTGAGGTCGATCGTCGTCTCGAAGAGGAGCTTGTCCGCGCCGGCGGGATCGAGCTTGAAGACCGCAACCGCGTCGGCGGCTTCCAGCGTGACGAACGCGCGCAGCTCACCACCGATTGTGCCGATCGCGACCATTTCGGGCGTGGAGCCGGCTGGCAGATCCGTGCCGCTGTTGTCGACCAGCGTCAGCGTTGGGCCGGTGCCGGGGTCGGTGACCTGGAACATGTGCACGCGATTGTTGCCCTCGTTGCCGGTGATCACATACTGGCTATCGGGCGTGACCGCGATGCCGTCGGGCAGCCAACCGGAGTTGCCGGTAAAATCAACCGTGACGGCGGTCGAGGTGTTGAGCGGCGTGCCGATATTGACAATCGCGATATTGCCGCTGCTCTCAAGCGTCACAAAGGCGCGCTGGCCGTCCGGCGCGATCGCGACCGATTCAGGATCGGCATTGGTCTCGTTGGGCGGTGTGATATTCTGCACCACGCTGCCGGTCGATGCGCCCGACGCGTCAAGATCGATGATCGAGATGCTGCCGGAGTTACCAATACCGTTCGAGCCCTCGTTGGCGACCACCGCGAACTCGCCGTCGGCGGAGATGTCGATCGACTCGGGGCGAATACCAAGCGTCAGCACCGGATTGGTAACCAGCGAAAGCGCGCCGTTGTCAGCGATGTTGACGAACACGCCCAGGCCGGTGGTCTCGGTGGCGGTGTTGGCGGGAGCGCCGCCCTCACGGATCGTCACCAGCGCATAGTCGCCGGTCGGGTGGATCGCAACGCTGCTCGGCAGCGGGTTGGTCAGGCCACGGCCATTGACGGCGGCATCCAGATCGATCTGGCTGACAACAATGCCGCTCTCCGGCGAGAGTGTGGCCATGTACAGACGGCGCTCGCTGAGATCGCGCGAGCCGACGACCACCGCGAACTGGTTGTTCGGCGTGATGTCGATGATCTCGCTGCCGTCGATATCGCCCGGCTGGCCATTTTGCGGGGAGTTATAAACAGTATAGGTCGTGGCCGCTAACGTTTGCGCTGTCGGTAGGCTAGACAATGCGACGGCAAGTAGCGGAACGATCGCACACGCTCCAAACCATCGAATGATTGACCGGCGCTCAGTCATTAGGGTACTCCTCATCCCTTAGTAAATAAACAATCAGAACTTCACCAGCGAAGATGCTGAGTGGCTGTGAACGGGGAACCGCGCTCAGACAGGTACTCATCAATCGCGAAGGATTGGTTTGACGTACTGGCTCGATGGTCCGATCTGCTCCTTTCTAGGCGGTGTGGTGGCTCATTACAGCGGATGGCGCCAGCACATGTTGGCGCTGGTTGTTTCCGATGCAAGTGATAGGCCGTCGGCGGTAGTACTTGAATCCTGGTTCGATCCAGGACACTCACTCTACTACAACGCACACGACGGCCAAAAAGTTATTCTACCGATCGAAATTGTGCCAATATTGCTTTTCTACCCTGGCTCGGCCTACTGCCTGGCGTCCGCCATCGGGATAAATGCGCGATATGCTCCTGGAGCGAGCGTGAGCACGAGCTGCGGCTGAGCAGAGCCTTCGCGTGACGAGAGCTGAATTCCATCGCTGCTGCTGCCGGCCAGCACAAAGCTGTACGTGCCGTCACCATCTACGGCAGAGGTGACATCGTATTCGATCCAGGTGTTGGCCTGAGTCATACCAAGGTTATCAAGTGGGTCACCAAGCCGCCCAGGCGCTGTGTTCCAGGTGATACTATTTTCGGCCCAGGTGGTACTGCTGCTATACACGCCGGGACCATTTTCGCTGCTGGTAATAGTGAACAGCCGGAGCTTGGCGCTGAGCACCGGTCGGGTGATACCGGTCACGCTAAACTTGAGATAGCTCTCGACGCGCTGTGTCGTCGCGCCATCCGTGCGTAGAATGCAGTGGGCACCGAAATTAGTATTCTGCGCGATCTCTTCTACGCGTGCGTCTGCCGCAGGCGCGAAGGCGCGCGTAGCTCCTCCCGGCGGTGGCGTCGGCGATGGGCTCGGCATAGGTGACGTACAGGGCACGGGGCTGGGCGGAGGCGTCGACGGGCTCGGTGACGGGCTGGGCGACGGACTCGCCGAGGGAGTCGGACTCGGGCTGGGCGATGGGCTGGGCGATGGATTGGTCGCGCCGACTTTGCGCGGGTCCCAGCTGGTATCGATCACGAGATCCGGATCGAAGGCTTTGGCGACCGACTGCCAGGGCACCAGCTTGAAGTTTTGCAGGTTTTGGCTGCCGACATCGTTGGCGTCGTCCTGGGCGATGAACACGCCCTGTGGGAACGACGGCCCGAGATAGGCGTTGGTCACGTCGATGCCATCGGTGCCCTGCACCGCGTCGATGATTGGGCTGATGCTGCCATTGCGGCCAATCACAAAGCGATCGATAAAGGTGTTATCACCCTCGCGCTGATAAACAGCGTATGAGCTATTGCCCTGGCTGGATGCGATCAGATAGCCGGTGCGATTGCTGGTGTAGTAGAGTGTCAGCCCTTCGATATCTGCTTCCAGTCCGCTGGCCGAGGTGAGCGTATCGATCAGCGTGCCGTCCGCGCCGGCGTCGGGCTCTGCGCCGAAACGCCAGATACCGACCGTCTCCTCGGAGACGTAGAAGCGCGCCAGCTCGTCGTCTACCACGCAACCCTCGACGGTTGAGCTGAGGCTGAGACTGCGCACGCGCGCGGCGTCGACTTGCCCGCTGCCGTTATCGAACAGCTCCCACTGCTCAACATCGCCGCTCGACGAGGTGACAAACACGTAGTATCTGCCGCTGACCGGGCTGCGGTACATACACGCGCCATAGGCCGCGATGCCGGGCTTGATCGTGCGGGCCGCGATCGGCTCAAGCTGCCGCGTGGCAGGATTGACTTTATAGAGCGCCAGGCTATTGTCGCTGCGATTGGTAGCTGTCACCAGCGCGATGCCCTGGCCGCCGACCGGCACGTTGTAGCGCAGATCGACATTGTTCATATTGCCGTCAGTACGACGCTGGATCTCATCTCCCGCCAGGTTATAAACAAAGATCCCGCCCTGCTTGTTGGTGGCGATGATTGTGCTTTGGGCAGGATCGCTGGGGTGAATCCAGATCGCGGGATCATCGGCGGAGTCGCCGGCTTGGGGCATCGGATCAGTTTCAACCGTCGGCACGACCGAGCCAGCCGCAAAGACAGGTGCGGGCTGATTCAGAATCTTGATCGAGCCGATACTGAACAGGAGCAGAACGGCGACAAGGATCAACGCAGTGCGACGATGCAGGCGTTGCAGGTACAAAGTGCTTCGATTAGTCAACATGTTGCTCAGGCTTGTCCTTTACCGTCGTCGTTGGCCGGTTAGTAATTGGTTAAACGCCGGGAGTCTCAAGAAGATATGGTCGCTGGACGATAGCAGGTTAAATGCCACCGCGACGCACAACTGCATCGCGGTGAGGCTACCTTGTCGATTTTTCGGGTACGCGACAACAACCATCAATTGTTCGATCCCATGATCACGGGCTTGAAGCCGTTCTGCGCGGCGTGCTCACGCACTGCGCTCAGGGCTGCCGTGGTCGCGCTTTTCTCGATCGGCTTGAGCGTCGGCGCAGTGCCGCGCCAGGTCAGGCAGCTCAGCAGCTTGACGATCGCCTTGAGACCATCCGACTTCTTGATCTTCTTGCCTTCCTCGTAGGTGCGGCCCATGTAGGAGATCGGCACCTCATAGATGCGGTAGCCCAGCTTCAACACCTTGGCCGAGATCTCGGGCTCGATCCGAAAATCGTTGCTCTGCAAATCCAGGCTGCGCATAATGTCGGTGCGCATAACCTTGTAGCAGGTCTCCATGTCGGAGATCCAGGAGTTGTAGAGGAAATTGGTCATCAGCGTCAGGCCCTTGTTGCCGACCGCGTTCCAGAAGTACATGCCGGTGTGACGGCCCATGAAGCGCGAGCCGAAGACCACATCGACCTTGCCCTCGACGATCGGGCGCACCAGCTCGTAGTAATCATTGGGATCGTACTCAAGGTCGGCATCCTGAATGATCACAATGTCGCCTTTGGCGGCGGCCAGACCCGTGCGAATCGCCTCGCCTTTGCCGCGATTGCGGGGCTGGCGGATCACGCGAATCATCGGATCGCCGGCGGCGAGCTCGCGCAAGATATCGGGCGTGCTGTCCCGTGAGTGGTCGTCGACGATAATGATCTCTTTGTCCAAACGAACGGCGCGTACCTGGTCAAGAATGTCGCGGATTGTGCGCTCCTCGTTATAGCACGGGACAATCACCGATAACAACATGTTCATCCTCCGTAAATAAATATGTTCGCTCTTCCCGCAAGGAGTCTGCGCCTGGCGTAGCTCCCGATCTCAACCTGCGAGTCCGCGTGTTCAATCTGTTAAACGCGCTCCGTGGCATAACGATGCGCGACGTTGATCATTCGTTCGCGGGCGGCGCGCTGGAGATATGGCACCATGCGCCGCGCCACATGCTCCCAGGTGAATGTTTGCAGCACGCGCTCCCGGCCTTGCGCGCCCATCGTTTGGCGCAGCGCGGGATCGAGCAGCAGCCGCTCTAGATACTCTGCTAATGCTGCCACATCGTCGGGCGCAACGACGTAGCCGGTGCGTCCATGCTCGATAATCTCGGGCATGGCGTCGTTGGTAGTGCCGATGCAGGGTAGCCCGTAGGCCATCGCTTCCAGGAACACATCGCCCCAGGTTTCGCAGCGCGACGGCATGGCAAAGACGCCGGCGGATCGATACAGCGCTTCCATCGCGTCACGGTCGCGCGTCGGCTCGATGCGTCGAATGCCAGGGCCGGTAATATCGGCCTTGTGCGTGACCAGCCATAGCTCGGCCTCGGGCACGCGCTGACGAACCTGCCCGAACGCCGCCAGCAGCTGCTCGCCGCCTTTGCGCTCGAAGTTCGTGCCGATAAACAAGATGCGTGGCGCGTCGGCCAGGGGCTGCGGCGAGGGCAAGGTCGTAAAGTTGATGCCGCCGCCAACCGCCGCGACGCGCTCGGGCGCGATGCCGTAGTCGTCGATCATCGACTGCCGCACATACTCGCTGCGCGTCAGCACAAACGCGGCTTGCTTTGCCACGTGGGCCTCAAGCGAATTCCAGCCCTCGCTCTGGGCGACATCGGTGAACGAATCGCGCCAGGGATCTTCACGCTGCGCCAGCCGGTAGGTGAAATCGGTGTAGACCACCACCGGCGGCCCGTCGGGTTGGTATTCCGACGAGAAGATTGTCCCGTGTTGCAAGATCACGTCGGCGCGGCTGCGATTGGCAAACGCGTGCTGCTGCGCTTTCTGGGAGCGACGATGAAAGCCCCAGACGTTTTTATAAAAGGCTTCTTGCCAGCGCCACTTGGGCCAGCGCAGCGTGCGCAGGGCGTTCTGGTAGCGATCTGTGCCCTCAAGCTCGACGTTATGCACATCGACCAGCCGGCACTGCTTGCCTAGCTCGGCAAACAGCTGACCATACTTAATCCTGGCATCGCTGACCGGCGCGTGAATATCGCCGACGAGCAAGCCCAGCACGCGCAGCTGCGCTTCGGTTGTGATCTGTTCGGTCATCATCATTACGCCTCGGCAACAGCCAGCGCGGCCTCGGTCGATTCGCTGTCCTGCAAGCTCGGCACAACCTCGCGGCGCTGCACGCGCTGCCATAGCGAGGTCTGGCGCTTGGTCAGAAAGCGAGACAGGCCCAAAATACCGGCCAGATTGCTGTTGACCAGGAACGTTGGAATGTACAGGATTTTACCAACTGCGCCGGTGTGCTCGGAGCGGCTGCCGATCCAGGCCATGCCGTAGAATACCACCTGCAGCGCCAGCATGATCCAGTTGAACGGCGCGGCCAGCCGTCCGATCGGGCTGCGTACACCACGCGGCGGGAAGATCACGGCCAGCAGATTGGCCGCCAGCGCGCCGACGCCGGCCAGTGCCACGAAGGGCCGCAGGAATTTGTGCGACCAGACCTGCCAGGCCACGACCGGACGACGCAGCGTCAGCAGCTTGTGCGACTGGAAGATCGATTGGTACCAGCCCGCGAAGATGCGCGTGCGCCGTGTGATCTCATCCTGGGCAGTGGGCGAGATGCGCTCGCGTGAGTATGCGCCGGGCGCGTACACGACGTTGTAGCCTTCGCGCACGATCTGGATCATCATATGGAAATCGTCGTTGATCGTGCTCTCGGGCGGCGGCGCGAACAGCTCACGGCGAATCGCCAGCACCTCGCCGGCCACGCCGATGGTGCAGCCTAGCCGCGTTTCCTGCTTTTTGATGAACGATTCATACTTCCAGTACAGGCCCTCGGACTCGCCGAGCGCGCCGTCGCCGCTGGTGATCAGCTTCGCGCCGGTGGTCACGCCGACGTTGGGATCGGAGAAGGGCGCGGCCAGCTCGCGCAGCACGTTGGGCGTGTACATGTTGTTGGCATCCGAGAAAACCACGATCTCGCCGCGCACCTGGTGCATCGCCCGGTTGATCGCCGCCATCTTGCCGCGCCGCTCGGGGCTGTAGCTCAGCTCCACACCACGATCGGCGTACTCGCGCACAATCTCGGGCGTGCGATCATCGGAGCCGTCGGCGGCCACTAGAATCTGCAGCTGTTCGCGCGGATACTCCAGCGCAAAGCTGTTCTCCAATTTGCTGGCGATCACGTCCTGCTCGTTGTAGGCCGCGATCAGCAGCGTCAGCTTGGGCGTGATCTGCGGGTAGGGCTTGGGCTTGGGACGCAGCTTTGCGACCAGCGTCAGCAGCAGCGGATAGCCGGCGTAGGTGTACACGATCGTGCCCACGCACAGCCAGAAGAATCGTCCAATCACATGTATCTCCTTCCAGGCGCTCGCTGGCGCCGTTTGTTTCTTCTACACGCTTCTATCGTTCCAGCGCCGCGATCTCGGTCACCCGCGCTTGCGCGGCGGGCGCTGACCAATCCTGAAGCAGCAGGTTATGCAGCAGCGCGGTGTTGTGCTTAAGATCGAACTCGCGCAGCACGGTTTCACGCCCCGCCGCGCCCAGCCGCTTGCCAAGCTCGGGATCGTCGTGCAGCCGGGCCAGAGCGTCGGCTAGCGCGGTCGCGTCGCGCTCCGGCACCAGCAGGCCGCTGCGCTCATGTTCGATCAGCTCGGGCAGGCCCGAGATTGCCGTGGCGACCACCGGCTTTTCGCTGGCCAGCGCCTCCATCAGCGCCACGGGAATGCCTTCTTGCTTGCCGTAGCTGGTCACAATGCTCGGCAGCACGATCACATCGGCGGCGGCGACATAATCTTTGACCTTGTCGCGTGGCTGCGGTCCGAGCACCAGCACCTGCTCGCTCAATCCCAGCCGCTGGATCTGCGCCTCGATCTGTGGCTGATCCTCGCCCTGTCCGATCAGCAGGCAGCGAAAATCCAAGCCGCGTGCTTTGAGCTGGGCGCAGGCCTCGATCAGGTAGGGATGGCCTTTGTAATCCTGGTAGCTGGCGACGCAGACGATTGTGAGGATCGGGCTGGGCAAGAGATACTGCTGCGGCTGGAAGACCGCCGGATCGACGCCGCAGTGGATCACCACTGTTTTTTCGGCTGCGCTATCGCCGTAGAGACTGCGCAACAGCTCGCGGTTATACTGCGAGATCGTCACGACAAAGCCGGCGCGGCGGATTTTTTCGTCGAGCATCGGGCGCTCAAGATAAATGTCGTGGGCGTGCGCCGTGAAGCTGTACGGAATGTCGGCCAGCTCACGCACCACGTAGGCGGTCAGCGCCGGATGCGTGGCATAGTGCGCGTGTAGGTGCTCGACGCCCAGTTCGCGCATCTGGCGGGCAAACAGCGCGGCCTGCGGCACCAGCACCAGCGTGCGGGCCAGAAAGCTCGGCGTGCTGAGATTACCGCGCAGCGCCTGCCACCAGGCCCGCAGGTAGCGCAGCGGACGTTTGCGCAGCCAGTAGCCCTGCGCCAGCAGCACCGGCAGCGACAAGAACGAGCTATAGTGCGCGCGCTCGACGATCGCCTGGGCCTCGGCGTGGATCGTCTGCGTCTGCTCGCGGATCAGCGGAAATACCTCGACGTGCAGCCCGAGCCGCTCCAGCTCCAGGATCTCATACAAAATAAATGTCTCGGAAATCTTAGGAAACCGCGACATTACGTAGGCGACTGTTTTGGGAGCCTGGGCTACTGCCCGTGTGCTATTCGTCATGCGTGATCCTTTACTGGGCCTTTGTTTTGCAGGCCCTCACCCCTGCCCTTCGGGCATCCCCTCTCCCGCTGCGGCAGGCGAGGGGGAAGGTCGGTACTTCGTTTGTTCTCAGTTCTTTGTTCTTTGTTCTTTCGTTAGGTTCTAGGTTCTGGGTTCTAGGTTCTTTCGTTCTCTTCGACGTACACGATCTTGCTGCCCTGCGGCTCGAATGCGAACGGCATTGGCGCTAGCTCGGGCAGGGCGGCGATGATTCCCGCGTGGCGCTCGACGGGCGCGTAGAGCAGCAGAAAGCCGCCGCCGCCCGCGCCCAAGATCTTGCCGCCGATCGCGCCGTGCTCGCGAGCTTTGCTGTACCACTCGTTGATGCGCCCGTTGCTGATGCCGGTCGCCAGCTGCTGCTTGAGCAGCCAGCCCTCGTGCAGGATCTCGCCGAACGAGTCGAGATCGTTGTTGCTCAGCGCGACGCGAAGATCTTGCGCCATGCGTGTCATCGCGCGCAGCGTCCGCCGCCGATCACCGTCGCGCTCGGTGTTGGCCTTCTGCTCTTCGAGAATATGATTGGCCGAGCGCGTCACGCTCGTGTAGAGCATCAGCAGTCGCTCCTGCAAGCGCTGTTTGGTCGCCGGCTGGCAGATGATCGGATCGACAAATACGCTCTCGTCGGGGTTGAACTGGATGTATTGCAGCCCGCCATAGGCCGCGATGTACTGATCCTGCTTGCCGATCGGCTTGGCACAGCGCGCGATCTCGATGTCGCATGCCTCGCGGGCCAAGCGCTCAGCGCCGGCGAAGCGTCCGGTGTAGGCGTAGAGCGCGTTGAGTAGCCCGACCGTGTAGGTGCTGGACGAGCCCAGGCCGGTGCCTTGCGACGGAATGTCGGAGATTGACGTAATCTCGATGCCGCCCTGGAGCTCAAGCAGCTTCATCGACTCGCGGATCAACTCATGTCGCAGCTCGTCGACATTTGCGACGGTCTCGGTGATCGAGTAGCTGGCGCGAATGCCGGGATCAAACTTTTTGTTGACATTGATATAGATGTATTTATTGATCGTCGTGCTGACCACTGCGCCCGGCTCTTCGCGGTAGAAGGCGGGCAGATCGCTGCCGCCGCCGGCGAAGCTGATGCGTAGTGGTGTGCGCGAAATAAGCATTGTTCCTGTGTCCTCAGTTCTTCGGTAAAGCTAAGCCTGCTGCGTTTGATTGGCCGCCTGCGGTCCTTTGAGCTTCGGCTGGATCGTCTCGTACATTTCCATGTAGCGCTCGGCGACCACATCCAGCGAGAACTGCGCGACAACATGCTGCCGCGCCTGCTCGCTCCAGCTCTGGCCCGCCGGGCCAAGCGCCTCGATCAATCCCTGCGCCAGCGCCGACGGATCGCTCACCGGTACCAGGCGACCGTGAACGTCGTCGGTGAGCACGCGCATAGTGCCGCCGATCGCTGTGGCCACGCTGGGCAGCCCACAGGCCATCGCTTCCAGCAGCGCGATCGGCAAGCCCTCGGCGAACGAAGGCAGCACAAACGCATCGGCGGCGCGCAGAAACGGCGCGACATCGGCGCAGCCTCCCGCGAAGATTACCTGCTCGGCGATGCCAAGCTGCCGCGCCTGCGCCTCAAGCGCTTCCCGCTGATCGCCGTCGCCGACCAGCAGTAGCCGCGCCTCGGGCTTCTCGCGCAGCACTCGGGGCCAGGCATCGATCAGCACATTCACGCCTTTTTCGGTCACCAGCCGTCCGGTAAAGACTACCAGCGGCCCCGACGGCAGATCAAGCGATTGACGCAGCGCGCGTCGCTCCTCGATCGCCAGCGGCGCGAAATGATCGACATCCACGCCGTTTGCGATGTCCCACAATTTATTGTCGCCGACGCCGATGCCGGCTAGCTCGTCGTGAATGTCGCGGCTGATGCAGACAAAGGCATCGCCCCATCGCCGCGCCAGCGCTAGCCTTAGCCGGCCCGTGATCGGGCGATTATGCGTCAAAAAGCCGACATCGCCGATCTTGCCGCTGCGATGCGGATTGATCACCAGTGGCTTGCGCACCAGCGGCTTGGCCAGCAGGCCGATCGTCATCGGCGAGATCATTAGGTGGCAGTGCAGAATATGGTAGCGCTTGCGCTGGGCGATCAGCACGCGCAGCGCCCCGACAATGTAGCTCAGCGCCGCGACGACCAGATTGCCCTCGCCCTTGCCCACGCGGTAGGTCGGAATGCCGTCGATCTCTTCGTAGCGCTCCAAGCCCTCGTAGTGCCGTGTGATCACCAGCACGTCCACGCCGCGCGCTTTGAGCTTCTGGCTCAGCCGCAGCGTGTGCGTTTGCGCGCCGCCGATCGACGGGTAGAACACGCTCGAAATCATCGCAACGCCGAAACGCATGCCGCTCCCCTTAAGACTTGACCGAGACGCGAGCATCGCGCACCCGATTGTAATGCTTGTTCCAGATCGATTCGTAGAGCGCCTCGTGCTGCGCCGCGATCGTATCGATGCTGAAGTCGTGCTGCACCCGCTGGCGTGCCGCGTGGCCCATCTCGGTGCGGCGCTGCTCGTCGTTCAGCAGCTCCACCAGCGTGTTGGCCAGCGCGTCCACGTCGTCGGGCCGCACGATCATGCCGTTCACGCCTGACTGCACCAGCTCGCTGTTGCCGCCGACATCGGTCAGCACCACAGGCCGCGCCGCCGCCATCGCCTCGATCGCAGTCAGGGGCAAGCCTTCCCACAGCGAGGGCAGGGTGAAAATATCGGTCTGGGCCAGCACCGCCGGAATATCCTTACGCAGGCCGGTAAAGGTCACGCGCTCGGCGATGCCCAGCCGCTGCGCCTGCTCTT
>JAFAYS010000717.1 GCA_019240175.1 Chloroflexota bacterium
GCCACCTCCGAGTCGAGCTGCTCGCTGATCGCGTCGCGCTGCTGTTCCAGCTCAAGCTCAGCCGCCCGCTGCGCGGCAGCCTTAATCTCTTCTTCGCGCACGTTGGGCAGCTCAGAAGCCAGCTTTTTTCGATATTCAAGATCGAAGAGAGCTTGTTCTTCGGCAGTGTAGCGCTCCTCAGCCATCGCTTATGCTCCTTCACCGCCACGCAGCTGGGCCGCCAGCGTAGCAAAAGCCGCGTGATCAGTCGCGCCGGGCTTCCACATGCCAAGCGCCCGATCGCCGGACCAGCGTGGGATCACATGGACATGGTAGTGAAAAACTGACTGCCCGGCTGACGGACCATTGTTCTGCAAGATGTTGATGCCCTCGGGATGCACGCCGCGCTGTAGCAAACGCGCAACCGTCTGCGTAGCCTTGGCGGTGGCCGCCAGCGCGTCGGGAGAAAGGCTGAAAAGATCGGCGGCGTGCTCCTTGGGAATCACCACCGCATGACCCTGTGAGGCCGGATTGATGTCCAGAAACGCCAGCGTCGCGTCGTCTTCGTACACTTTATGCGATGGAATATCGCCGGCGATGATGCGGCAAAAAATGCAATCCATAGTCGCTCCCATAACAACGTGTTATAGCAATCAAGATCCGCATGGATCGAACAAGACCTAGCGTCGAAAGCGCGCGACAACTTCTTCCCACGGATGGCAGTTTACAATATCTTCGGCTCTAGCCCAAGCGCGGCGCGCCGTCAGCACGCCATACTCAATACCGCCTAACTCGCCGGGTCGGTGCGCGTCGCTATCGACGGCGATCGGAATGCCCATCGCGATCGCGCGTTTGGCGTGCTCGGCATCCAGATCCAGCCTCGGATACGAGCCGTCGATCTCCAGCACTTTGCCGGCCTCGGCAGCGGCCTCAAGCACCGCATCCATATCGAGATCCGCGCCCTGACGCCGTAGCAGCAGCCGGCCCGTCGGATGGCCGATGCAATCGACGTGCGGATTGCGGATCGCGTTGAGCAGCCGCTTGGTTACGGTGTCGCGATCCTGGCGCAGGCTCACATGCAGCGACGCGACGACCCAATCCAGCGTCGCCAGCACATCGTCAGGCAGCGCGAGCGAGCCGTCGGGCAGAATATCAACTTCCGATCCTTGCAGCAGCTTGAAGTTAATCCCCTGGCGCTGCATCTCCTCGTTGACCGCGTCGATCTCGGCGCGCTGCTGCTTCAGTCGCTCGGCATCCAGACCATTGACCATGCCCATGTAGAAGCTGTGATCGCTGATCACGTAGTACTCGTAGCCGCGCGCTCGCGCCGCCGCTGCGACCTCCGCCACCGTGCCGCGACCGTCGCTCCACTCGCTGTGTGTATGCATATCGGCGCGGATCTGGCTTAGCTCGACCAGACGCGGCAACTTGCCGGTTTGCGCGGCCTCGATTTCGCCCCAATCTTCGCGCAGCTCAGGAGGAATCCAGGCCAGGCCCAGCGCCTCGTACAGCGCTTCTTCGGTAGGCGTGCGCATCAGATCATCGCCGCGACGCAGCCCGCGCTCTTCCAGCACCAGGCCGCGATCGGCTGCCAGCGTCATCAGCCGCGATCGATGGGCAGCGCTGCCGGTCCAGAGCGCCAGGGCCGCGCCCCAGATCTCGGGCGGAACCACCAGCAGCGAGCAGCTTTTGCCGTTATGCAGCCGCGCGTCGATGCGCTGCTCCGACATGTGCTCAACCTGCGCGATCAGCGGCAGCTCGGCAAAGGCTTTGAGCACGGCTTCAGGCTGCGCCGCCGCCGCGACCAGATCCAGATCACCGATGGTTGGCGCAGCCCGACGCAACGATCCGGCGTGGCTGGCCTCTGCCAGCTGTGGATAAGCGGCGCGCAGCCCTGTGACAAGATCCAGCGCCAGCGGCAGCATCTCGCCGAGCAAAAAGCGATCGGGCGCTGCCGCTTGAGCGGCCAGGCCTTCCAGAATTTTGGTTTCGAGCTTGGGACCGAAGCCCTTGACCTTGCGTAGCTCACCGGCGCGCACCGCACTTTCCAGCGCCTCGACATCGGTGATCGCAAGCTCGCGGTAGAGCCGCAGCGCAGTCTTAGGCCCAACGCCCGGCACGCGCATAATCTGCAGCACGCCATCGGGCACCTGCTCACGCAGCCGCTCGCGGAAACCCAGCGATCCGGTATTCAGCAACTCGGTGATTTTGGCAGTGATCGCGGAACCCACGCCGGGCAGATCGTCGAGCGTTCCCGCCGCCAGATGATCGTAGAGGCTCGTCGGCAATTCCTCGATGGTCTCTGCGGCGCGGGCATACGCCTGGGTCTTGAAGCGATTCTCGCCCAAGACATCCATCGAGTCTGCGATGTCGCGAAAGACGAGCGCAACCTGTTGATTCGTGAACTGCATAGCAGCGATCTCGTTTCTCTCAAAGCTAGTATACCAGTGCTTGCAAGATTAACGCCGCCGCAACCAGCACGATCTTGCCAACGTCTTACCATGGAGCAAGGAGCCACGAATGGACTGTCCAAAATGCCATGAGCGAGTGCGTACTGCTTGCCTGATTTGCCAGCAGTGTGGCTGTCGCTTGTCCGCTCCAGCGCAGTCCACCGCCTCGCCTCAATCTTTTGATCGAAGTCAATGGGCTATGCTGCCGCCATTCCCACGTGCAGGTGATCGATCCGGCGAAACATTCCTTGGCGCTGTTGGTCACCTGCTATTGGGATTTTTTGAGGTGCTGTAGAGACACCACTCCGATCTCAGTCTGATCAACCCAGTGAGTACCCGAGACTGCTTCGGGCGCGGCAAGCAGCGCCCTTACAGAGCTTTGTTCTTTTGTGCGCCTTGGGTCAGGCCCTCATCCCTAGCCCCTGCCCCGCGCTCAGCCGGGCTTCCGGCTTCACGTCCGCAGGCGAGGGGGAACGGCGGTACTTCTTTGTTCTTTTGTTCCTTTGCTCCTCTCTAGGTTCTGGGTTCTAGGTTCTAGGTTCTCCGTCCTTCCTTGACTCCCCCGTCGATCCGGCCTACACTCCAACTAGTGGAGCTTTTCACAAAGTTACGAAAGGAGCAGCGCGATGAGCGAGCGCGTGCCTGTTACATTTATTGTTTCCGGTCAAGAGTTTAGCGGCGAGGCCGAGCGAACGCAGATCATTCACCAGGTGCTGGAACACATTCTGCCGCCTGAGCATCTGGTGGCGCAGCGCCTGAGCGTGCGCCGCGACGACGGAACGCTGATCTATCCCGATATGTTCGTCGGCGAGATCTTCGATCATTATGGCGACGCACGCTTGACTGTTGAGGTAACGCCGCTCAACGAGGCCGCCGGCGAATGGACCAACTACGGCTTCGATCACCTGGCGCTGGCGACCAATGCCCGCGAGTCGGCCCGCGATTTTTTCCACACCGCGCTCAAGATGCAGATCGTGCGCGATGACTCGCACCTGACGGTTGTGACTACGGGCAATACGGCGATCTTTTTGTTCGACGCCGACCCCAACGCGCCGCTGTCGGACGGCATTCCGTCGCGCATTCACCACATCGGCTTTGTGGTCGATAACCTTGAGGCCGCGTATGGTCACATCAAGCGCGAGTACCCACAGTTCGTCTCGGATTTCACGCTGCTAGAGCGCGAGGAGCGGCTCTCACTCTACGGTCACGTCACATTTGGCGACGTGCGCTTCATGATCCAGCTCTCCGAGGTGAAGGCGCAGTATCGCGGCTTCAAGAGCGGCACGCCTTTTGTGGATGTGATGTACGACTACGCATCCAAAGATTACGGCGTGCGGCTGGGCTAGGCGTGGACAAGCAGATCAATCAGGCGGGCGTTGCGGCCAAAACTGCGCCCGCACCGCTGGCAATCTGGTGGCGCGCGATCCGGCCTAAATCGTTTACCGCCACCTTCACGCCGGTCGC
>JAFAYS010000738.1 GCA_019240175.1 Chloroflexota bacterium
ATAAACGCTCGTCGCGCACAAAAATCGAGATCAAAATCACTGTCCACAGCGGCGTTGTGGCGTTATAGATCGAGGCCAGATTACTGTCGATGCGCACGCCGCTCCAGGAGAAGAGAAAGTAGGGCAATGCGGCGTTCAACAAACCAATCACCGCCAGCCCGCGCCATTGCGACCAGGCAAATGAGCCGCCCTGGAACTTCATCACGCCGTACAACAACAAACCGGCGAGACCAAGACGGATTCCAACTAACGTCAGCGGTGGGAAATTGTAGGGTGCGCTGGGTGTTTGAACTGCAAGTTTGATAAAAACGAACGAAGCTCCCCAAATCAGCGCAAGTACAATCAACATTGCCAAATGTTTCGGTCGCATGGTGCCTCAATCAGCCATCAGGCTCGCACATTTTCGAATCGTCAGCCGGCGATTCTTACGTTGTGTCGTAACTGTACCACTTTTTACCGAAAATTAACATTAGACTTATGACTACTTCGCGGCAGGATTAACGTGGGTACTCGATCGTTACCAGCGATACTAAGCGCACTTAGGCTCTTCGGCGACCGTGACAAGCTCGACGGGCTGGTGTGGCCGAGTTTGACTATCGAGCACACCGCACAGTCGCAAGCCCCACTGCACCGCCGGCCCGATTCCAAACGCGAACATCACCGTCCCCAGACCGATCGGCCCGCCCATGAGCCAGCCACAGCCCAGCACCGCAACCTCGATCAGCGTGCGTACCCGGCGGATCGGCCAGCCTGTTCGCTGGCTCAGCCCAACCATCAGCCCATCACGCGGGCCTTTGCCCAAACCTGCCGCGATATACACGCCGGTCGTCAGGCCACACAGCACGATCCCACTGATATGAAACGCGAACGCCCAGCGCCAATCGGTTACTACCGGAACGTACGGCTGCAGCGCGTCGAGAAACAAGCTGATGCCGATCATATTGCCGATGGTGCCGATCCCTGGACGAATGCCGATCAGCCACGAGCCCGCGACGATCAGCACGCCAATCAGCATACTTGCCGCTCCAACACTCATGCCGGTCAGATAGTTCAGCCCGACATGAAACGAATCCCACGGCCCAAGGCCGAGCCCGCTGGCGATCATTAATCGCACCGCCAGCGCATAGCCAAAGAGGCCGATCACGAACTGGCCCCAGGAACTTATGACATGCCCATATCTCGGAAACATCATACACCTTTCTTTACCAATAATGACAGTAGATAGTTCGTCTAATTTTCGTTAAATCGTCAGACGCTGGATCACGCTGAGATCGAGGTTGCCACCGCAGAGCAGCGACATGACCTTGCGCTCTTTGATCGCGACCTTGTTGTAGAGCGCGGCAGCCGTAGAAAGCGCGCCAGTCGGCTCTACGACTTGTTTGGTGCGCGTCATGATCAACGCCAGTGTTTGCATAATCTCGTCCTCGCTGGCCGTCACGATCTCGTCGACCAGTGAGCGCATGATCGCAAAAGGCAGCTTACCGATCGCCGGAGTCGCCACGCCATCCGCGATTGTTGTCGGCTGAGGGATACGTACAATCGCATCCGATGCCAGCGATTGGCGCGCGTCGTCGGCCACGACAGGCTCCACGCCGATCACGCGGACATGCGGCAGCAACCCTTTGATCGCGATCGACATGCCCGAGATCAAACCGCCGCCGCCAACCGGAATCAGCGCAACTTCCAGTTCGGGCCACTCCTCGGCGACCTCAAGACCGATCGTGCCCTGGCCGGCGATCACCTGCGGGTCGTCGAAGGGCGGCACCAGCACGGCATCGCGGTCCTTGGCGATCTTGCGGGCGATCGCCTCGCGATCTTCACGGTGACGATCGTAGAGCACAATCGTCGCGCCGTAGTCGCGGGTTGCCTCAAGCTTGGCGCGCGGCGCATCGCTGGGCATCACAATCGTCGCGCGCGAGCCGGTGAGACGCGCCGCCAGCGCCACGCCCTGCGCATGATTGCCCGACGAAAACGCCACGATCCCGCGCTGGCGCTCGGCCTCGCTCAGCGACAACAGCTTGTTGAGCGCGCCGCGCAGCTTGAACGATCCGCTGCGCTGAAGATGCTCGGCCTTGAGCCGCAGCTCGCTGCCGGTTAGCTTGCTCAGCGTCGCCGACTGCAGCAGCGGCGTGTGATGAATATACGGCTCGATCCGCTCAGCTGCCGCGCGCACATCGTCGAGCGTGACCGGCAGCGTTTGTTCAATCGTCTGACTCATAAAATCACCCACAAATTGCAAAAGCTCGAATTGGAAACGACGTGCCGCCCTCGATCGCAGGCGGCACCGCAAAAAAACGAAAGCCGCCCGGAGGCAGCTCGTCCAGGCCGCGCAGATGCTCGACGATTGGTATGCCAGCCGCCAGCAAGATCGTGTGCGCGGGCCGCTCGGGGTCGCGCATATTGTCGATGTTGGCGCAGTCGATACCGACCAGCGTTGCCTGCGCGCGGACCAGGAAGCGGCAGGCCTCGGCGGTGAGAAACGGCCCCGAGCGGAAATAATCGTCCGATCCCCAGCGATCGGACCAGTCGGTGCGGATCAGCACAGCCTTGCCCGCCAAATCCACGCCGCTAAACACCTCGGGTCCGATCGCGGCCTCACGCAGCGCCGTGACCACCACGCCCGAAAGATCGGCCAGCTTTTCCAGCGCCAGATCGGCCAGATCCGCGCCCTGACGATGCCGATGGAACGGCGCGTCGACATAGGTGCCGGTGTTGCCGCCCAGCTCGTACGTCGCGATCTGAAACGTGGTGCCCGGCGCGTATGTCGCGTGGTGCGCGCTCTCGTCGTGGCTCAAAAATGTATGAAACTGGGGCAGCGGCAGGCCGGGATAGGCCGGCATTCCGGGAGCCAGCCGGTGACTCAAATCGATAAACGTTGCCATAAACTCCTCTTTATTCCTCCGGGATCGACGTGGGCGGCAGAACTAGCCCATTGGCCGGCGCTGCCGTGCGCATCAGCTGCATGTAGCGCTCGGGCTCGTCCAGGCCGGTGAAGCCGAACTGCTGGTACAGGCCGTGCGCGTCGCGCGTAATCAGCAGCCAGCGCCGCACGCCCTGCAGCTCGGGATGCGACAAGATCGACGCGATCAGCCATTTGCCGAGACCCTGGCCGCGATACTCATCATCGATCATCACGTCGCACAGATAGCCGAAGAATGTGTAATCGGTGACTAGCCGCGCAAAGCCGATCTGCCGCTCGCCGTTATACACGCCGAAGACCAGCGAGTGCTCGATCGCACGCCGCGTCAGCGCGATTGGTCGATTGGGGTCCCAGTATGAGGTGCTGAGCAACTCCTGGATCTTTTCCAGGTTCAACAGCGCCGGGTCGGTGCTGATCAAAAAGTTGTCGCGCCGCCACACGTGGATCATTGTGACCTCGCAGCGCCGGATTGATGCGCTTCCGGCACCCAGAACGTGCCCTCGGCAACCGGCACCGCCTGCCCACCAATCCAGATGTCGGTGATCGCATCCCCCTCGGTCGTGACCTCGATCGTGATAAAGCTGGGCCGCCCCATCTCCAAGCCCTGCTCGCTGACGATGCGGGTTTTGGCGGTGACCGGCACCAAACCGTAACGCACGAGATACGCGCCCAGTGGTCCGCTGGCTCCGCCGGTCGCCGGATCTTCTGCGATCGCGAAGGTGTGCGGCGCGAACATGCGGCTATGTACCGTGCTCGTGGCACGCTCGGTCTCCGTGGTCAGTGTAAACACCGAGATTGGCTGATCGCCAAAGAGCGGCAGCAGCGGCTTGGGATCGAACTGGATGCGGCGCGCGGCCTCAAGATTGCGCACCGGCACGAAGAGGAAAGGCACGCCCGTCGAGACAACCTGCGCCGGCAGATCCGCGAGATCGCTTTCGTCCAGGCCCAGCGCCTGCGCCAGGATCGCGCGCTGCTCGAAGATCGGCCCCCACTGCGGCGCGCCGTGCTGCATCCAGATTATCAGGTTGTCGGCGTCGCGCTGGAAACGCACGCGCACCGGCCCGATCGTTTCTTCAAACACCGCCTCGTCGAGATCCGCCCACCGGCCCTGCTGCGCCAGCACAAAGGCCGTCCCGATCGTGGGGTGTCCGGCGAACGGGATCTCGCCGCCTGGCGTGAAGATCTTCAATCGCGGCGTTGCGGGCGAGCTGCCGGCCAGCACAAACGTCGACTCGGAGTAGTTCAGCTCGCGGGTCAGCGTCAGCATCTCGTCGTCGCTTAGGCCTGCAGCGTCGGGAAAAACCGCCAGCTGATTGCCGCCGAACGCCACATCGGTAAACACGTCCACCTGTACAAATCGATAGGAACGAGGCATAGAAGTTGTCCTTTATACCATTGGCACGGTTTCAAAGGCGCGCACACGCAGCCGCTGCCGGCGGATCAGCTGATCGTGCAGCAGCTCGCCCAGGATTTGCACGCCGCGCTCGATCGCCTCCGGTGAGCAAGCCGCGAAGGCCAGCCGCATAAAGCCCTGCACCGAGTGCTCGGGGAAGAAAACCTGGCCGGGACCAAACGCAACGCCGTGCTCAAGCGCCGACTCGTAGAGATCGGTTGAGCGCAGGCCGGGCGGCAGGCCAACCCAGAAGCAGAGCCCGCCGCTGGGCACGCTCCACGTCGCATCGGAGGGAAAATAGCGCTGCAAGCTGGCCGCCATCACGTCGCGCCGCTCACGGTAGAGCGCCTTGGTCGCGCGTAGATGCGCCGCGAAATGTCCGCGCGCCAGATACTCGGCCAGCGCCCGCTGCGTCACCTGCGGCGAGTGCATATCCGACAAGCGCTTGACGGCGACGAGCCCTTCCAGCAGCGGCGACGAAGCCGACAGCAGACCAATGCGCAGGCCGGGCATCAGCACTTTGGAAAAGCTGGTCAGGTAGATCACCAGGCCGGTCGTATCGCGAGCTTTGAGCGGCGTTGGCGCTGGGCCGTCATAGGACAATGGGCCGTAAATGTCATCTTCGAGGATCGGTAGCGAGTAGCGCTGGGCAATATCCAGCAGCGCCTCCTGACGCTCAGGCGTCATGCACACGCCGGTCGGGTTGTGGAAGGTGGGGATAGTGTAGAGCAGGCGCGGCTGATGCTGCGTGATCGCCGTTTCCAGCGCGTCGGGACGAATGCCCTGTTCGTCGATCGGCACCGCGACCAGCTTGAGCCCCTGCACCTGCATGCGCTCGATCATGCCGAGATAGGTCGGCTGCTCGACCAGGATTGTATCACCTGGATCGAGCAGAGCACGTAGGACAATATCCATACCCTGCTGCGCGCCAGCGACGACCATAATCTCTTCGACCGGTGCCTGGATCGCTCGATCCAGCAGATAGATCGCCAGCTGCTCGCGCAGCGTCATCTCGCCCTGGCTGCTGCCGTAGTCAAAGATCCCAGCGCCGTCCTGAGCGATCACCTGCTGGATCATGCGGCCAAACTCGCGCACAGGAAACGTTTCTTGCGCCGGCGCAGCCTGGGCAAACGAGATCATCTCGGGCTGGTGCGACAGGCGCATGATCTCGGCCAGCGCGCCAGGACGCAGCAGCGGCACCGGCGGCAGCACCGGCGACGGACGCATCTGCGCTTTCACGCCAGGCCGCTCGGCCACGTAGCTGCCACGTCCCACAAACGACTCGATCCAGCCATCGGCTTGTAGCTCGGCGTAGGCGTTATGCACCGTCAGCCGCGTCAAGCCTAGCTCAGAGGCAAGCTGGCGGATCGGTGGCAGGCGGCTCCCCGCCGGCAGCGCGCCGCTGCGGATGCGCTCCTGAATTTGCTCGACAAGTTGGAGATACAACGGGCGTTGGCTCCGCCGCTCGATGTGCAACTGCATACAAAACCCTCATCTTGAGCAACGCTGCTCGCTGAGCGATCATCGATCTACATTCTGCCCGGCATTGTACCAATTGTCCTTAGAAGCAAACAGAGACAATCGATCAGTCAGAGCTAGGACAAAAGATGAAGCCAGCAGTTCGAGAAGAAGACAACAAGCGCAGGCGTACGGCTCAGCGCTATCAGATTTGTCATCAATCTGAGACGTGCCTGAACGATAGCGTCCATTGTTTCCCTGGTGCAGCGGACTACAATGTGGTCGGTAAGGCAATGCAACGATATTCAAGGAGAAGGAACCATGCGACACATGATTTTCCGGCTACAAGCAATACTGGCACTGGCCATGATCTTCGCCATGCTACCGGCAACCTCAGCAGACGCGCAGCAGCAGCGGCGCTGCTTCAACGAGACCGGCCAGTGTATCGAAGGGCGCTTCCGGGAATACTGGGAGCAGAACGGCGGTCTGGCGGTCTTTGGCTATCCCGTCACGGCAGTGGCTGAGGAGTACAACGTTGATCTCCAAGGCACGTTTATGACGCAGTGGTTCGAGCGCGGGCGCTTCGAGCTGCACCCCGAGAATCCGCGCCCCTACGATGTGCTGCTGGGCCGCCTGGGTGGCGACGTGCTGCGCAAGATGAACATCGACTGGCAGACCGAGCCCAAGGGTAGCCAGCAACCAGATTGTCTGTGGTTCACCGACACACAGCACAGCGTCTGCGATCAGGCAAACGGGATCGGCTTCAAAACCTACTGGCAAACGCACGGCCTGGAGTTCGACGGGCAGCGCGGCGTCTCATACGACGAAAGCCTGGCGCTGTTTGGCCTGCCGCTGACCGAGCCGCGCATCGAGACGAATAGCAGCGGCGATCGCGTGCTGACCCAGTGGTACGAGCGCGCCCGCTTCGAGTGGCACCCCAACCAGCCCGATCAATACAAAGTGCTGCTCGGCCTGCTGGGCAACGAGGCGCGCATCCCGTTCGTGCGTCACAGCAATCCTGGCCTGCCGGGCCAGCTCGTAATCTTAGCAGATCGCTTCTATACCGTGCGGGCCGACGGCAGCCAGGTGACGCCTTTGCAGAGAATAAGCAACGGCGCAGGCACCTATGTCATCTCACCCGATGGACAACGCATGGCCACGCGCTGCACACACAATGGCGCAGAAGGAGTCTGTGTCATCAACCTGGACAACGGCGCGACCACGCGGATCAACACCGATTCATCTGCCTTCGTTGCCTCGTGGTCGCCGGATGGCACGCGACTCGCCTACGAGTCGGGCAGCGAGGGCCGACGCGGCTTGCATGTGGTCAACGCCGACGGCAGCCGCGACATCCTGCTGATGGCCGGAGAGCCGGGACGCATGCAGTCCGGCGGCTCGTGGTCACCGGATGGCCGACAGCTAACTTTTGCCACGATCTACTCTGAGAGCGCGATCTATGTCGTCAATACCGATGGCACAGGGCTGCGCCAGATCGTCGCGGAGGGCTTCAATCCCAGCTGGTCACCCAACGGTGCATGGATCGCCTTTGCAACGCCAAGCAACGGCAACTGGGATATCCACCTGGTGCGGCCTGATGGATCGGGGCGAACCGCGCTAACGACAACCCCCGATGTCGAGTCTAGCCCGGTCTGGTCACCCGATGGCTCACGACTGGCGTACACCTGGACCGGCCCGGCGACACTGCCAGGTTACAACGCGCAGATGGGCGTGTATGTCACGCCCCCAGACGGCAGCAACCGTATCAAGGTGTTGGAGCACCAGGGTAGCAACCGCATCGCAGGCGTCTCGTGGTCGCCGGACGGCAGCTATCTGGCCGCTAGCCTCTCCCCCTGTCCCCGGATCAGCTGCGGCCCTTCAGTCATGGGCGCAGCGACCAACGGTAGCCGCAGCTTCATGATGCTAAGCGCCGATGGGCCGACTGGTGGAGCCACGCTGGCTGCCTGGCTGCCGTAGTAATGATCATCTTCGCTTAAACGCGTACCCGCCGCCCTGGTTTAGTCAGGGCGGCGGGTACTGTTTTTAACCGGCAATTAGACTGACGAGGTGCTTGAGCTGCCAACCTCGCGCGCCGCCGAGCTATTGGCGTAGTGCTGCTTGGGCACAAACGCCGCGCTCGTGCCGCCCTCCGCCGACGAGTGATCGAGCTTGTCGGTGAGGCTGCTGGCGCTGTCGAGCGCGCTATTGAGCTTCTCGCTCAGCAGGCGGCGGGTTTCGCTGCCGGCGCGCGGGGCCAGCAATACGCCGACGCCGATACCAAATAAAAACGAGCGGAAAATGGTCTTCAATACTTTCATGATCGATCCTTTCCAGAGCTGCAACTCTGTGTTTCGTGCTACATCGGGCTCTTCGATCGATTAGCCGTTACGATCAGATCCGTCTGATGCCTTGCGCACATCAGCATCTGTGCCAGCAACTGAGCGGCTGCTGGTCGTGCTGGACTCCTCGGTATCGGTGACCTCGAACTGCTCGGGGCTGGCTAGCTCCGAAGTCGCCTCGCTAATCGCCGGGCTACTGGTCGACGTAGTGGCGGAGGCGTAGGTCGTTGTGTCAGGGTAGACAGTTTGTTCCTTGGTCGTCGATGTTGTGGCGCCGGCGTAGGTCGTTTCTTCCTCGGTCGTCGTCGACGTTACGCCCACGCTCGGCTTGGAAGTGATCGTGCTGGTCGGCGCGGTCGTCGTGGCGGGCCGCACATCCTCGGCGTCGTAGCTGGCCTCGCTGGCCAGATCCGAGGCGCTGGGCAGATCGGTCGTCTCGGTCGTCTGCGTGCGACCGGTCAGCTCACGAGCTTTGTCGGCTACTGTCGTGGTAACATCGCTGGCCTTCTCGGCAGCGCTGCTGGCCGCGTCTTTCACCGTCGCGACCGTCGAGCTGGTGACATCGCTGACCTTCTCGGCAGCGCTGCTGGCCGCATCTTTCACCGTCGCGACCGTATCGCTCACCTTGTCCGCCGCTGTGCTGGCCGCGTCTTTCACCGTCGCGACCGCACTGCTGGTCGTGTCCTTCACCGTTGTGACCGCGCTATTGGTGGTGTCCTTCACGGTCGCGACCGCGCTATTGGTGGTGTCCTTGACCGTTGTGACTGCGCTGCTGGTCGTTTCTTTCACGCTTGTCGCAACCGAGGACGTCGCGTCAGTCACACGATCTTTGAGCACCAGGCCCTTTTCCATCACCAGCTCACGATTCTGCGGTCCGCTGCGGGGCGTGAACAGACTGGCCAGCGCCGCGCCCGCGATCGCGCCGATGAAAAGGCCGATCGCAAAGCTCCAGCTTGTATCTTCCTGCTCGTACATCGAGGGTCTACCTCCTTTTCAGGTTTGATCGCCAGATAAGCCAGGCCAGCAGGAAGCACACCAGCGCGATTCCTCCCAGCCAGGCGAAGGTTTCATTGGTTGGCAGCAAGCCGCGCAGCATAATGTTCTGGAACGCCTGCACGCCATGCGTTACCGGCAGCAGAAACGCCAGCCACTGCGCGAATGCCGCGAAGTTCCGCAGCGGCAAGAAAAAGCCGCTGAAAAAGACCGACGCCAGCAGCGAGATCATCGACAACTGCACGGCCTGGCTTTCCGACTTCGAGATCGCCGAGATCAGGAAGCCCAGACCCAGCGACGCACTTGTGACCAGCAATACAGCGAGCGTAAACCAGATCGGATCGCCCACGAACGGCACCGCCAGGCCAAAGGTAAAGCCGGTGTTGCCGATCGGCACGTTGGCGATCATCAGCCCAACCAGCAGCGCCATGATCAGGGCAATAAATAGGATGAAGCCAAGGTACTTGCCCACAATAATCTGAAGGCTGCCCACTGGCGCGACGCGGAATAGCTCCGTCGAGCCCAGCAGATTTTCGCGTACCAGTGAGAGCGCTGCCAGCGTCACGGCCATGTGCTGCAGCAAGAGCGCCAGCACGCCCGGCGCGTAGTAGGCGATAAAGCTCGGCTGCTGCTGAGCGACATTCTCGGGCGCTTGTTGCAGCGGCGAAACCAGCACCTCGGGCGGCACGGCCTCGATCTGGGACGCCAATTGCTCGACGCTCGTCAGCCGCTGGTTGATCTCAGCGATCCGCTGGCGCTGCTCGTCGACCTGGCCCTGTTCCATCGCCTGGTCTAGCGCATCCAGGCTTTGCTGAATCGATTGTACATCGCTTTGAGCGCTTTGGTTCGCGTCATTTTGCGCGGAGAGCGCCAGACTGGCCAGCAACAGACCGTTGTTGTTGCGCAGCCGCTGCAGCGCCGCCCGCGACTCCGGGCTTTGCGCGGCGGACAATCCCGCCTCGATCCGCTGCAAATCCTCGCGCGTGCTGGCGACATACTGCTGAACGCTGCCAGCCTGCTCGCGCGAGCCGCTGACCGCCGCCACCAGCAGCGCGGTGTTGAGCTCCTTGACCTGCACATACGAAAGGTACTGTATCCACTGCGCCTGGGTCGGATCGATCTCGTTGTAGATCACCTTGATCTGCGACGCTTGTTTGCGCCCAACCATCTGATCCATATCGGCAGGCAATACCTCGACCACGTCCACAGTCGACTGTGGCCCGCGCAGCCGCTGAACCGCCGCCTGCTCGTCGGTCATCACGTCCACGACGTCGAAGTTGGCCCGGTTAAGCACATCGCGAAACTGCTGCACGCGCGGATCTTGCTCATTTTCGGGCGGCACGACCAGCACCGTGCGCAGGCGCGGCTGCTCGCCGGAAAAGCCGAGGCCAAAGATCAGCAGGATCAGGAACGGTCCCAGCACCAGGCTGAGCAACAGCCGCGGCTGACGGCGCACCTCCGCTAGCTCTTTGGCGAAGAACGAGAGCAGTCGAATAAACGGCTTAAGCATTGATGATCTCTTCCTCGGCGCTTTGTGGATCGTTCTGGGCCGCGCGCTCCATCAAGATGATGAAAATATCGTCGAAGGGCGGCGTGTACTCTTCGGCGTGGCGCGTAT
>JAFAYS010000889.1 GCA_019240175.1 Chloroflexota bacterium
ACAGCGTCACGCGTTTTGCTCAGACTTCAGCCGGCTCCCAAACCCTGGTTCCAAGATGATACTGTTGCTGCTTGGTGGCAGCGCTGCCTGGCCCGGCTTGTTTTACAAGTCAGGGCTGATGGCCGTCCCATGAGCAGCAGACATCACCGCCGATCTGCTTGCCGCCCAGCAGTCTTTTTATTGATTTACCTAAACAAGCATGGATATTCAACATATGAGTCATCGTCCCGGCGATCTGCCTGGTGATATTTCTAATCTGATAGATCTGCTGCGCTGGCGTGCAGCGCGGCAACCTGACCAGACCGCTTTCACGTTTCTGGTGGATGGCGAGCACGAGGCGCTTGAGCTGACCTATGGCGAGCTCGATCGCCGAGCGCGGGCGATTGCGGCGCGACTTCAGCACGAGGGAGCGGCTGCCCAGCGTGCGATTCTGCTGTACCCGCCCGGCCTGGAGTACATCGCCGCGTTCTTTGGCTGCCTCTACGCGGGCACGATCGCGGTGCCGGCCTACCCGCCGCGCTTCAACCGCAATGCCACGCGGCTGCAAGCGATCGTCGCCGATGCGCAGGCCACGATTGCGCTGACCACCGCCAAAACCTTCACCAGCGCCCAGCAGCAATTTGAAAAGCTGCCCGATCTGGCGGCGCTGCGCTGGCACAGCATCGACGCCGAAGTTTCGGGCGAGGACGCGTGGCGCGAGCCGGCCCGCAACGCCGAAACGCTGGCCTTTCTACAGTACACCTCGGGCTCGACCGGCACACCCAAAGGCGTGATGCTCAGCCACGGCAACCTGCTGTACAACCTGTCGCTGATCTACGAGAGCTTCGAGATCAACGCCGAGAGCGTGGCCGTGAGCTGGCTGCCGCCCTACCACGATATGGGCCTGATCGCGGGCATTATGCTGCCGATCTACGCGAACATGCCCACGACGCTCATGTCTCCGGCGGCGTTCTTGCAGCGACCGCTGCGCTGGCTCGAAGCGATCTCGCGGGTACGTGCAACCCACAGCGGCGGTCCCAACTTCGCCTACGAGCTGTGTGTGGAGCGCAGCACGCCCGAGCAGCGCGCCAATCTCGATCTCAGCAGCTGGACGCTAGGCCTCAACGGCGCGGAGCCGATCCGCCGCGAAACGCTGGATCGCTTTAGCGAGGCCTTTGCTCCGGTCGGCTTTCGGCGCGAGGTTTTCTACCCGGCCTATGGTCTGGCCGAGGCCTCGCTGATCGTCGCGGGCGGCGCGCGGGCGGCGCTGCCAATCGTGGGCGCGTTCGACAGCCAGGCGCTGGAAAATAACCGCGTCGTGGCCGGCAGCGACGCGACCGCGCGCGTGCTGGTTGGGTGCGGCACGCAGCTGCGCGGCCAGGAGTTTCGCATTGTCGATCCCGAGACTAGCCGCGAGTGCCAGCCGGATCAGATCGGCGAGATCTGGGTGCGCGGGCCAAGCGTGGCGCAGGGCTACTGGAATCGGCCTGAGGCCACCGAGCAAACCTTTCACGCGTATATCGCCGAGACTGGCGACGGGCCGTTTCTGCGCACCGGCGACCTGGGCTTTTTAAACAACGGCGAGCTATTCGTCACAGGCCGGCTCAAAGATCTGATCATCATCCGTGGCCGCAACCACTACCCGCAGGACATCGAGCAGACCGTGGCCAGGAGCCATCCGGCGCTGCGGCTGGACTACGGCGCGGCCTTTGCGGTCGAGATCGACGGCGTTGAGCAGCTCGTTGTCGTACAAGAGATCGATCGCCAGCAGCGCCACGCCGATCTCGACGCGGTGATCAGCGCGATTCGCCGGGACGTGGCCGAGCAGCACGATCTTCAGGTGTACAGCATTGCGCTGCTGAAACACGGCAGCATCCCGAAAACCTCGAGCGGCAAGATCCAGCGCCACACCTGCCGCAGCGGACTACGCGACGGCACGCTGGATCTCGTCAAGCTGTGGACTCTGGGCGACGAGATCGCGCCGCCGGTGGTCGAGCCCACTCCTGATCGATCCACGCCAGCAGCCGCGCACAAAACCGGTGCCGAAATCCAAAGCTGGCTGATCGCGCAGCTGGCCGAGCGGCTCAAAATTCCGGCGCAGAGCATCGACGTGCATGAGCCGTTCGCCAGCTATGGCCTGGACTCGGTCGCGGCGATCGGCATTGCGGGCGCGCTCGAAGAATGGCTTGCGCGCGCGCTGCCGCCCACACTGGTCTACGACTATCCCAACATCGCGGCGCTGGCTAGCTATCTGGCCGACGAGCCCGCAGCCGCCGAGCCCTTGGCGACCCTCACGTCCGGCGACGAGCACGAGCCGATCGCGATCATTGGCCTGGGCTGCCGCATGCCGGGCGCTGCCGATCCCGATTCTTTCTGGCAGCTGTTGCGTGAAGGCGTAGACGCAATCGCTGAGGTGCCCGCCGAGCGCTGGGAGGCCGACGCGCTCTACGATGCGCGCGCGGCGACCGCCGGCAAGATGAGCACGCGCTGGGGCGGCTTCCTGGATCAGGTCGATCGCTTCGACGCGCAGTTCTTTGGCGTCGCGCCGCGCGAAGCCGTGCAGATGGACCCGCAGCAGCGGCTGCTGCTTGAGGTGGCCTGGGAAGCGCTGGAAAACGCCGGGCAGATCCCCGAACATCTGGCGGGCAACCCGGTCGGCGTCTTTGTCGGCATCTCGGCCAGCGATTACAGCCGGCTGCATCAGCGCCACGGGAGCGAGCTGGACGCTTACATCGGCGTTGGTAACGCGCTGAGCATCGCGGCCAATCGATTGTCGTATTTGCTGGACTTCCGTGGCCCGAGCATCGCCGTCGATACCGCCTGCTCGTCGTCGCTGGTGGCGCTGCATCTGGCCTGCCAGAGCTTAAGACGCGGCGAGTCGAGCATGGCGCTGGCGGGCGGCGTGAATCTGATCCTTACGCCGGATCTCACGATCGCCTTTTCGCAGGCGCGCATGATGTCATCCAGCGGTCGCTGCAAAACCTTCGACGCCGACGCCGACGGCTATGTGCGCGGCGAGGGCTGCGGCGTGATCGTGCTCAAGCGGCTGCGCGATGCCATCCGTGACAACGATCCGATCCTGGCAGTTGTGCGCGGGACGGCGGTTAATCAGGATGGCCGCAGCAACGGGCTGACCGCACCCAACGCCCACGCGCAGCAGGCCGTCATTCGCCAAGCGCTGGCCGACGCGCAGCTAGAGCCTAAAGCGATCGGCTATGTCGAGGCGCACGGCACCGGCACACCACTGGGCGATCCGATCGAGCTTCAGGCGCTGTCGAACGTACTCCACGAGGATC
>JAFAYS010001040.1 GCA_019240175.1 Chloroflexota bacterium
CCTCGGCGCGGCTGACGCCGGATTGGAATAGCAGCGCGGCAAACAGCGCTAGCAGCAGCGCTAACGACAGCGGACGAGATCGCATGTACATCATGACATCCTCACAGATAATTCAGGCCAGCGTGAAATAAGCGTTTCTCACGCGCAACTGGTTGGGCGAGACAGCGCACGGTTGCTGTGCCCAAGGGGCTGTACCAGTCGAGAAGTAGAAAAGTGGTTAGCTTCACTGTAGAGGAATGCGATATCCGAAAGAAGTAGTACATTAGTCCCAATCGAAATATAGTACTCACACAAAGGAGGAGCTCGCGACGTCAAGTTCAACCTTGAGCGCCACGAGTTCAAGATTTTGAAAGCACATGCAGAGCGCGAATCAGCTGTCAGTTGCTCTCTGGTCGCTGCGCTAGCTTGATCTTGGCTTGTGCTTTGGACGTGCCGCGCGTGATCAAGATCCGGTAGATCGTCACAAAGAGCAGACTACCGCCGCTGAACCAGTACATCGCGCGCACCAGCGGCTGCTGTGTATCGGTGCCGCTGCCGATGCCGTGCGCCAATGCCAGCAGAAACACCGCAAAGCTCAGAAAGTGGATCATCCGCCATGCGCCGCGCCCGATCCAGGGCCGCACATAGAAGCTGAAATCGATCAGCGCCAGTACATACAGCGCCAGCTGGCCGAGACCGACCCACAGCGGCCTGAAGCCACCGCTGCCGAAAGGCAGCAGCACCTGCGTCAGGCTGTAATCGATGTAAGCATCACCCAGCAAGATCAGGCCATGAAACAGGCCAAAAGCCAGGCCGAGCAGGCTGGTGAACTGATGCGCATCAAAGATCGTCGGGCCGCCAGACCAGAGCCGCGCGGCCTTGCTGGTGATCGAGAGGCCGAGCAACATCGACAGCCAAATCAGGCCAAAGGCGACCATCGCGCTAGAGCGCGAAAGATACCAGTAGGCTTTTGGCTCCGCGCCCAGCAGCGAGGCGCTCAGGCCCGGCAGCCACTGCGGCAGCGCGACAACCGCTGCAAACGCGCCGAACACCGCCGCCATCAACAAGGTGAAGAACGTCGAAAGCGCAACCGAGGATTGGAGCTCGTCGGCGGGCTGCGCTGGCGCGACAACCGGCTGAGCCGATCGTGGGGCGACGCGTGGTGCCGGTGCCGCAGGCGTAGTCTCAGCTTCCGGCGTCGCAATCGGAGCAGCGGGCGGTTCGGCGGCTGCGGCTTTTTTGGCGTTGGCGGCGCGGATCGCGGCCAGGCGTGCGGCTTTCTCGTCAGTCATGCCCTATCTCCTCACTCAATGTCTCCCGCCAGCGGTACGCGTCCAGACGACTGCTACGAATCACACTGCCATCCTCCAGCACCATCAGCCCGGCAAACACAGGATGCGCTTCCAGCCAATCCAGCCCGCCGCGACTGCCCAGCAACAGCAGCACTTTGGCGGCAACCTCACACTCGGCAGCGGACGGCCCGACCACAGTTGCGCTGAGCAGATCCGTGATCGCCGGCTGCTGCGTGCGCGGATCGATCAGATGGTGCCGCCACGTCCCGTTGTGCCGCCAGCGACGATAATCGCGGCCTGATGTCGCAACGCCGCCGTGCCGCAGCAGCAACAGATCGAGCTGCTCGTCGGGTGAATGTGGATCGGCAACACCGATCGGCCAGGGCGAGCCGTCAGACTGCGGGCCACTGACCGCGATATCGCCGCCGGCATCGACCAGCGCGGGGCCAAACGCGGCCAGCCGATGCACTGCCTGGTCTGCGGCCCAGCCTTTCGCGCTGCCGCCAAGATCGAGGCGCATACCGGCGTGCAGTTCAATGCCACGCGTGGCCGGATCACAGCGAACTTCGGCCCAGGCTTGCAGCGGCGGCTGTTGCTCAAGTGAGCTACGCGGCTCACTCGCGACGCTTGGCACTAGGTCAGACGTGAGCGCATCAAACGATCGATCGTAGCCAGCCGCTTCGAGCGCTCCCAGCAGCGTCGGTGTCACCAGCCCACCCGTGAAGCGCGCCTGAGCGAGCGCTAGCTGAACAACTTCCCACAGCGCCGGGCTAGCCGAGCGCAGATAGCCTTGCCGATTGAGCAAACTCAGCTCGCTGTCGGCACGAAAGCGGCTCAGCTGCTGCTCCCAGGCTGCGAACCACTGCGGTACATCGGCCAGTGCCCTGGCTGCGGCGGCGCTCTCGTCGTCGAGCAGCGCCAGCATCTGGCAGCCCATCGCGCGAAACGTTATGTCTTGCATCGCCACATTCCTAGCGCGATGACCGCGTGACCGCAGCTGGTCGTGGTGGCTGAGCGGGCCGTGCCGGCGCGGCGGCTTGCGGCGGTGCCGGCACGGCGGTCGGCGCGCTCTGCACAGTCGGTACTGCGGTCGGCGGCGTCAGGCTGGCCCAGTCCGGCTCCGGCACCAGCGTCGGCACGGCTGCCAGCGAGGGCTGCGGCTGCAGTGTTTGGGTTGGCACGCTGGCCGCGACCGGCGGCGCAGGCTCGGGCTCGTTGGCCGCCAGCACGGCCCAGCCGCTCAACGTGAGCGCCAGCGAGGCGGCGGTGATCAGCGTGTTGGTACCGGCGTTGCGTCCTGCCGGTCGTTTCACATTGGATGGTCGGCTCATGGTGCTGCTCCCAGCCTTGCGATCAGTCATCTCTACCAGAGCGGCTGTCGTCGCGGCCCGATCGATCGTCGTTGCCCGAGCGGTCATCATCACGGCCTGAGCGATCGTCGTTGCCCGAGCGGTCATCATCACGGCCTGAACGATCGTCGCGGCCCGAGCCGGTATTGTCGCGGATCGCGCTGTTGGAGCCGCTGCTACCCTCATCTTCCAGGCGCGCATAGACCACCGCGCCGCTCGCCGCATCCACATACACACGGCTGTTGTTAGTGAAGCGCACCTCGTACACCAGCTGGCCGTGCTCTTCTTCAAGCTCCACGCGCTCAACCGTGCCGCCGCCGACATAGGCCCGCGCGGCAGCCGCAGCCTGATCCGCCGTGATGCGCGCGGGAGTTTGCGGCGCGTTCGAGGCCGAGGGCGACGGTAATGGTTCGCTGCTGGCTGACGGTGGCGAGGGCGCAGGTGATGGTAAGCTGCTAGCCGCCGGCGAGGCCGACGCCGCGCCAGGATCGCTGGGCACGCTCTCCGGCGAGGCCGACGCGCTTGGCTGCGGTGTGAGCCGTCGATACGCGTCCTCAAGCTGGCGATTGGCCTGCTCTAGCCGCGCGTTCGCGGTTGCCAGCTGTTGTTGGTATTCGGCCTCACGCTCCGGGGAAAAATCCTGCGCGGTCGGCGCGTCAGAGGCCAGCGGTGCCGCCGTCGCCACAGCGCTGGTGGTTGGCGACAGCGCCAGCCGACCGATCACACTTGCCGCGATCAAGAGCACAAAAGTTGTAAGCACCATAGCTACGGTCAGTGCTGTACGCTGCTGCATCTCAAGCTCCTTGCTATGTTCTAAGCGTACCGCCGCAATCTTGGAATCGCCTAAGAAAGCTCGACCGGTCTTCTTAGACTGCTCCAAGGTTGCGATGCTATGATTGCCGTGGGAGGTAAGAATGCGAGTATTGATCGTCGAAGATGACCGCAAGCTGGCCCGGCTGATCGTCCATATGCTGGAAAAAGAGCGCTACGTCGTCGATGTGGCCCACGACGGCGATACCGGCTTGGAGCTGGCCTTGCACACACCTTATGATCTGGCGGTCATCGATTGGATGCTGCCGGGCCGCGATGGGCTCACGCTTTGCCGGGCGATCCGCGCCGCGCGCCAACCGATTGCGATCTTGCTGCTCACGGCGCGCGGGCAGATCGAAGATCGCGTGCATGGCCTGGACAGCGGTGCCGACGATTACCTCACCAAGCCGTTTGCCTTTGAGGAGCTGCTGGCGCGGCTGCGGGCGCTGAGCAGGCGCTTCACCACAGCCGACACGATCGGCCACGAGCTGCGCGCCGGCGATCTGGTGCTGGATCTGCGCGCCCACAGCGCCCGGCGCGGCTCACAGGTGCTGGATCTGACGGCCACCGAGTGGCGGCTGCTGGAATATTTCGTGCGCCATGCCGGCCAGCTGCTTTCGCGCCAGCAGTTGCTCGACGCGGTGTGGTCCTACGACGCCGACGTGCAGCCCTCGGCGGTCGAGGTGTATGTCTCGTATCTGCGCCGCAAGCTGCACATCCCACACCAGCCCGATCCGATCTCGACCGTGCGCGGCAGCGGCTACCGGCTGACGGTCCATGATGTTTAGCACACTCCGGCTGCGCTTGACGCTGCTCTATCTCGGCGCTGCTGCGGCGCTGCTGGTGCTGCTTGGCGCGGGCATGTACTGGCTGATCGCCGAGTATTTTCGCACGACGACCGACGCGGCGCTTGAGTACAAGATGGCCTTCGAGTTTCGGCAGCTCGGCGCGCCCATGCCGTCGACTCTGCCCGTCGCGGCGCGAAGTCTGGCTCAGCAGGCGCTGACTGAGCCGGCGCTGGCCGCGCAAAGCAGCGAGCTGGCGGCGATCTATGTGCTGCCGCTGGATCGCACTGGCCGCGCGCTGTTCAATCCCAACACCTTTGCGCTGCCCAGCCAGCCCGATCCTGCCGCCGCCAGCGAGGCGCTACGCCAGGGCTTTGATCGCCGCACGCTGGTGCTGGCCGATGGCTCCCGTGTGCGCGTGCTGACCTATCGCCTGACCCGCGAGGACGGCCCGGCGCTGATTCAGGTTGGGCGCACGCTGCGTGGACAGGACGAGGCGCTGCAAAGATTGCTGCTGGGTCTGGTCGCGATCGCGTGTGGCGGCGCGGCGCTGCTGGGCTGGAGCAGCTGGTGGCTGGCCGGACGCTCGCTCCGACCGGCGGAGGAAGCCTGGGAGCGACAGCAGGCCTTTATCGCCAATGCCAGCCACGAGATCCGCGCGCCGCTGACGTTGCTGCGCGCCAGCGCCGAGGTCGCCCGGCTGAGCTACGAGTCCGACGCGACTCAGCGCGAACTGCTGGACGATGTCGTGGATGAGGCCGATCACATGACGCAGCTGGTCGAAGATCTGCTGCTGCTGTCACGCCTCGACGCTCAGCGCGTAACGGTTGAGCGCACACCCCTGCCGATCGCGCCGCTGCTTGGGGATCTTCAGCGCCAGCTGGGCCGTGTCGCCAACGAGCGCGGCATCACGCTGCAGGTTACGCAGGCCAACGGCACGATCCTGGGCGATGCCGCCAAGCTCAGGCAAGTGCTGCTGATTGTGGTTGACAACGCGCTGCGCCACACACCAGCAGGCGGAGCGGTGCGGCTGAGCGCTCAGCCACGCGGCAAAAGCATCGAGCTTGCAGTCGCCGACAATGGCGAGGGCATCGCGCCGGAGCATCTGCCGCATCTTTTCGAGCGCTTCTACCGCGTTGATAGCTCACGCGGCCAGGAGCAGCACGGCAGCGGGCTTGGCCTCTCGATCGCCAAAGCGCTAATCGAAGCGCAAGATGGCCGGATCAGCATCGTCAGCCAGGTCAAGGCGGGTACCACAGTAACACTGCGGCTCCCAGCGGCTGGCGATCGATACAGCCTGTGAGCTGATCGCACGAAAGGACATATCGTGTGATGCAGCCTTTCGGAGTCTGGGAAACGGGTCAGGCGTTGATCTCGCTAGCTTTGGACGTGTCGCCAAGCTGCTGCATGAGCCCGAGCCGATCCCACTCGCCCCAGGTTTCCACGCTCTTGCCATCGTGGAAGCGATGAATCATGATTCCTGTCACCGTCACCGGCTGGCCAGTTGCGGGAACACCAAGATGTTCGTCTTGATGAATACCACGTGCGGTCCAGCGCGTCATGACGAGATCGCCCTCCGCGATCTGCTGATCTACCGTGCAGCGCAGATCGCGAAATGTTGCCTGCATCGCCGCCACAAACTGCCTGGTGGCCTCGGGACCGCCGTCATCCAGATCGGTATCGTAGCCGTGGACAACCTCCTCGGGATCGACCATATCGTCGATGAAGCTCACATCGCCGCTCGTCAACGCTTCCTCGAAGTATCGACGGACCTTGGCTTTGTTCTCTTCGGCAGACATCACAGCCT